>DGQJ01000347.1:20671-28144 GCA_002389705.1 Bacteroidales bacterium UBA4417 | reverse complement strand
AGGCCTGCTTTCGGTATCAGATTTTAACCTCTACACCCGCCTGGTAGCAGGAAATAACGAAACCAATTTCGCCATTCAAAGCCTGCCCGATAACGATTACCAATCAATGGAAGTCCCCGTCGGGCTGGATATGCCGCAGGCAGGGCAGATCACTTTTAAGGCAGATGGAATTATTCTCCCGGACGGAATATACCCAGTGATAGAAGACCGGTTAACACATGCACATGTTGCATTAAAGACATTAAACGACAGCCTTACTGCCAGCCTTGAAGAACCCAGCTGGGGAACCGGGCGGTTTTTCCTGCATTTTGGAAATACCTCCACTTTAGATATAAACGATCAGCGGCAGGTACAATTATTCACCGCTTTTTACAGCAGCCAGGAGATAATTTTATTAGGGATACCCGAAGCAGGGAGCCACGCCTGGCTGTATGATGTAAACGGGCGAAAACTGGGTGGCAAATACCTGCTTACCTCTATCAATAAAAATATAATTCCGGCACAGGGATTGGCTAACGGCATATACCTGCTGAGGATAGAAGGAAAAACCACGCAACAAACCCTTAAAGTTACCGTACTTAACCGATAATAAATAACTTACTCAACAATAGCACTGAATAATAACTGAGGAATTAAAAAGTTTGTGATTCATCATACTTTAACATTTTGCGTTTTGTATTTAGTGTTTAATGTTTCTTTTACGAATACTACCCGGCGTTGGAAAACAAGAATCACATACCCGTTAACGAGGAAAAAATCACCCGCAAGGAAGCCCTGGTGAAGGTTGGCAAATATGCCGCCTTTACTGCTGCTGCCATGATGGTTGTGCTTTCGCCGATTGGTACTTCCGCGCAGAAAATATCGCCACCCCGCCCGCGTGGCGCACAACGAAAACGACCTGCACCGCTGTAGTTTTAAAAACCGAGTTTTTCAGAAATAATTTACCCAAAACAGAAGAATCCTGTCAAATAACCTCCTTTTCCCCTGGTTTGCGGGCTTTTATATGTGTGTAGTAAAATATTTAATCAAATTTTTACCTTTTGCTAATATGTATATCAGTTGAATTTTATAAATTTGTAAATAGGCACAATCTCCGATTGTGCAATCGGCTTCTATCTCTGCCAGCTACCACGACCTGATTATTTGTGCTTACCCTTACTCCCCGGCCATTACTACCAGAGGG
Organism: Bacteroidales bacterium UBA4417; assembly: GCA_002389705.1. Taxonomy (GTDB): domain Bacteria; phylum Bacteroidota; class Bacteroidia; order Bacteroidales; family UBA4417; genus UBA4417. The sequence continues at coordinate 26,961 of DGQJ01000347.1, read as the reverse complement.
TATGGAATGCTTGTCAGCAAAAGCAGATGAATAATTTAATTAAATTACCGGGAAGGTACCGTAAAAAGACTGAGTAAAACGCTGCAACACAACCCATACATACCTGATTATTAACATGAAACTGGCCATGCCCCGAAAAGCTGTATTTCTATTTGTATTTGCTTTGGCAAGCAGTTTTGGCATTGGGAGTGGGGAGGTTTGGGGGCAGACTTCCGTTCAGAATTTCGGGACTGGTACGGGATCTTTTACAAGCCAGACTGGCTCTACTACATTTATTCCAAATCCAACTTCGGGCACCACATGGGCAAGAGCGGGGAATACCGCTACATCGGCAACAATTAATCTTGCAACAACCTCAAATCCGCTGGGAACTACAGACGTATATTTAAGAGGAATTGCATCTACTTCAGCAGTTGTAGCAAAGTTTTCTCCTATGGTTGGATATACCGGGAGCACAGAGTTTTATACATCATTTAAAGTTTTATTTGGTGATGCTTCTGCTGGGAATTTAGCCACTTCGGGAGAATGGGCTTTTTACCAGGGAGCGGGCGCAATATATTCAGATGCCAATGATTTTGCCGGGGCACAGGTTTTTACAGGGTTAAAATTTACCTATGGAGCAGGAGGTGCATTGGCGTTAACATATAGAGGCGGATCTAATTGGAGTAATGCAAATCTGACAACATCTACTTTTAGTTCGGCTACTGTTTATACGATTGAAATTATTGGAAATAACAAGTCGAGCGGAGCGATCAGTTATAATTATAATGGAAATGCAGAGACTGTAGCAGTTCAGAAATATGATCTTTACATCAATGGAGCCTTGGTCGGCAATGATTTGGCTGAAGCTCTATTTCCTGCCAATACACAAATTAACAGCAATACTTTTATCGGTACCAATAGTACTTCCAACGCTGCCAATATTTTTGTTGATGATATTGTGGTCTATAACAGTGTTCCAACTGATATTGCAAGTAATCTACCCACACTATCAGTTTCTCCGTCAACGCTTTCCGGATTTTCATATTTGCAGGGAAACGGCCCCTCATCGGCACAGACGTACACTCTCAGTGGCAGTAACCTTAATGGATATCCGGGAAATATTAACATTTCTGGAAGTTCAAATTACGAAGTATCAGATGATAATATAACATTCGGCCCAAGCTTAAATGTACCATTCTCGGGATCAACACTTGCAAATACAACAATCTATGTAAGGTTAAAAGCTGGATTAAGTGCCAGCCCTTATAATGAGGCAATTGCAAATTCAGGGGGTGGTGCTACTACCAGGAATGTTTCCTGCAGCGGTAGTGTCACACTTTCGGGGTCATCCTTAGTTGTTATAAGCCAGGTTTATGGCGGAGGTGGAAACAGCGGATCAACATATAAGAATGATTTTATCGAATTGTACAACCGGGGAACTACAAGCGTTGATTTAACGAACTGGTCTGTTCAATATGCCTCTTCAACAGGTACTACCTGGCAAGTTACTAATCTTAACAGTTACACATTAGCTCCAGGACAATATTACCTGGTGAAGGAAGATGGTGGATCAACCGGGTTAGCCCTCCCTGCTCCTGATGCAACAGGTACTATTTCCATGTCTTCAACGGCTGGTAAAGTTGCTTTGGTTTATAATACCACGGTTCTATCAGGGTTTCACCCAACAGGAAGTAATATAATTGATTTTGTAGGTTATGGTGCTGCCAATGGTTACGAAGGTGATGGACCTACTGCAACGCCCAGTAATACTGCATCTGTTTTCAGGGCTGCAGGAGGTTGCCAGGATACGGATCATAATATTTACGATTTTTCAGCAGCAACACCAATACCAAGGAATACGGCTACTACAATTGCTACATGTCCTCTTACACCTACTCTCGCTTTGTACAATGCGACTTTAAGCGGATTAACTTATACACTTGGCAATGGCCCTTCACCAGCACAGGTATTTCGGTTGAGTGGTAAATATCTCAACGGTTCCTCTATAACTGTTACCGGAAGCGCTAATTATGAAGTTTCATTAAATAATATCACTTTCAGTTCAACTGTTTCTGTTCCTTATTCCTCAGCTACATTAGGGTGGACTCCAGTATATGTTAGGCTGAAAGCCGGATTAGCCATTAACACTTACAATAATGAAATAATTTCAAATGCCGGGGGTGGAGCTGCGACGCTTAATGTAACCTGCAACGGGAGTGTAACTCCTGTTTCTACTTGCCCGTCCGGTTTGCCACTTTATGAAAATTTCAATTATGCAGCAGGCACATTATTGTCTTCAAGTGGAAGTCCTTGTTGGGCGACTCATAGTACCTCTATTCCCCCAAATTCAATATCAATATCCGCAGGTTCAATTTTTTATCCATGTTATCAGTCATCGGGTATTGGAAATGAAGTAACTCTTGCAACAAGTGGAGATGATGTCAATATCGCATTTACTTCACAGAGCTCAGGGTCAGTCTATGCATCTTTTTTAGTTAATGTAACTTCATCACAAACTGCAGGAGATTATTTCTTCAATTTGATCCCGACCCCAATAAATACTACCTTTCAGGGCAGGGTTTTTATTAAGAAAGATCCAAGCTCAACCAAATTTGCTTTTGGTTTGAATAAAGGGAACAACGCAGGAAGTCTTGTATATACTCCTTATGATTATGATCTTTCAAACACTTATTTGGTGGTGCTTAAATACACATTTAACTCTGGTTCTACAACAAATGATGTAGTTTCTCTTTTTATAAATCCAGTTTTAAGTAGCCCAGAACCATCACCAATAATGACAGTTTCTGATGCAACAACAACTGATCTGACAAATGCTGGTTTTATAGCTCTCCGTCAAGGAACAGCAGCATCTGCACCTACATTAAAACTTGATGGGATAAGGGTTTCGACCAATTGGGCAGATATCACTACTCCAACGCCAACTCCTGCAATTACAGCTTCTGATGAAACATCTCCGGCATGTTTCAGCGCAGCTGCACAAACAACCTCACTTACATATTCAGCAGCTGCAGGAAATCCAATCGCCTACAGTATTGACTGGGATGCAGCAGCTAATGCGACAGGTTTAGCTGATCAGGGTACAACCTCATTCAGCTTTCAATCGGGGGGCGGAATTTTAACCGGAATAGCTATCACTGCCAATACCCCAGCCGGAACAACTTACACCGGAATATTAAACCTTCAAAATATTACCGGTTGTCCTGGCTCCCAGACAATAAAACTTACTGTAAACGCTTTCCCAACAATAACTGTTACACCTTCGGCTGAAATAATCTGCAGCGGAAGTTCTGTCACACTTACAGCAAGTGGTGCATCTACGTATTCGTGGAGTCCAACTTCCGGGTTAAACCAGTCGACAGGTGCGGTTGTTGTTGCAAGCCCGGTTTCTACGACCAATTACTTGGTTACTGGGACAACTAATTCGTGCAGCGCCAGTATGGCTGTGAATATTGATGTGATGGAAGTTCCAGACGTAAGCCTTGTCGCATCGCCTTCGCAATGCGAAGGAACATTATCTACCTTTACTGCATCCCCCGCCGGTAATTATTTTGAGTTTTTTCTAAACGGGGTTTCTCAAGGACCGCCATCGCTTATTAATACTTTTACACCTGTTTCAGCACTTACAAATGGTGACCAGGTTTGTGTTACCGCTTTCCCTATACCACCCCTGAATTTCGATGGGGCACCCGGTGAAAAAGTATGGGCAACACCATTGGCAACTTCTGCGGGCGGACCTCCAACAAGTGGTTTCGATCCAAGCCGGTTAGATGCAATTTATATGCATTCAATACCCGATTACCTGGCTGGGTTTCTGGCTGGTAACCTGATTGATGGGGGTAATAATGATCGTATACTTATGTTTATTGATTGCCGGGCAGGCGGATATAATACGCTGGCAAGCTGGACAAACAGAAGCAATGCGCCATATTGGTCAATGGAAAACCTGAGGAGCGGAACAACTTTCGATCCAGGGTTTACCCCTGAATACATACTGGGTATTAACAGAACCGGAGGAGTTGTGTATTTCAATTTATATAACATGACAACGAATGTTGACAACTATATTGGAAGCACACCAGGCAACCCAATTTTAGGCTTCACACCGAACAGCAATACAGGTGATTATACCAAGGGATTTGAGTTTGCTATCCCACTCTCAGCATTAGGGAACCCAACAGGTACTATAAAAGTTTTTCCAATGATTGTTGACCGCCCAACAGCACAGGGTGAATCTGTTGATCCGACATATTTAAGCAATCAATTTCTGACAAGGGCAAATTCAGGGGAAGGAAATTATACTGATGTAGCCGTGAATTTTGGAGATGCTGCGCCAAACCCCGTTTCAATGCCTCTTTCGGCTGGAGGATGTACGTCGCAGGCATGCCTGATCATTGGAAATCAGTGGACAGGCGCAACAAGTAACGACTGGGCCTTCCCCGGGAATTGGTGCACAGGGATTATCCCAAATTCAGGAACAGATGTGATTATTGCAAATGTCCCTAATAAACCAGTTATAAATTCAAACTCACAAGCCGATTGCCGCAATATCGAAATCCAACCCGGAGCAACGGTTACTATTGAATCGGATTTAACCCACAGCGGATCCCTGATTATTAACGGCTCAAGCTCTGGCACCGGTACAATTACCTATAACCGCTATCTCGAAACCAACAAGTGGTATATACTTTCCTCGCCCGTTAATAACAGCAGCAACCAAACCACTTTTACAGACGCCAACCTCGACTTTATGAGCACTTCCTATAATATTGCAGATTTACTCGAGGCGTCGAATACCTGGAATTACAGGCCATCGCTGACGTTCCCGCTCATAAACGGGAAAGGATACCTGGCTAAACTGAAGGCTTCAGCCAGCAATATGCTAAGCTTTACGGGTACACCCAATAATACGCTTACTGATGTTGCCGTGCAGTCGACCGGCACTTACCTGGGATGGAATGCTGTAGGAAACCCATTTACCTCTGCCCTTAAAATTTCCGATGCAACTACCGGGTTTCTTGATATTAACAGCACAAAACTTGAAGATAGCTATGCCGCTATTTATCTATGGTCGGCCAATGCATCAGACTATATTACCATCAGCAAATCGGCCTACACGCCCATATATGGATTTGTTAACTTGCCAACAGAAACTGCTGTTCAGGCTGGGCAGGGGTTCCTGATAAATGTAAAAAAACCACAATCAGCAGAGCCCGAATACCCCAATGGAACAGTTAACCGAACCATTACTTTCAACAAAGGTACCGGCGGAATGCAGGTTCACAGTACAGGTACTTCGATAAAACGTTCCCAATCTTCCTGGCCCGGAATCACACTCTTAGCTTTGGCAGGGGGCAGAACCCGCAGCACCATTGTTGCCTTTAACCCGGGCATGACTACCAGCCTCGATCCCTCGTACGATGCCGGCCTGCTTTCGGTATCGGATTTCAATGTATATACCCGGCTTGCAGCAGGCAATAATGAAACTAATTTCACCATACAATGCCTGCCGGATAACCAGTACGATTCGCTGGTAGTACCTGTAGGGCTGGATATGCCACAGGCCGGGCTGATTACGTTTAAAGCGGATGGTGTAATTCTTCCGGATGGAGTTTACCCGGTGATTGAAGACCGGCTCGACCATATCAGTACGCCACTTAAAACACCGCTCGACAGCCTCACCACATACCTGGCCGAACCCGACTGGGGAACCGGCCGCTTTTACCTGCATTTTGGCAACTCATCATCCTTAGTGAGTACCGATGAACTGAAATGGCAGCATACAATAACCGCCAGTTACTCAAACCAGGAGATCACCGTATTTGGCACACCCGAAACCAGCAGCCTTGCCAGGCTTTTTGATGTAAACGGTCGCATGCTGGGCAGCGAATACCGGCTTGCTTCGGACAATATTAACCGGATACCTGCCCGGGGATTGCAAAGCGGAATATACCTGCTACGAATTGACGGGAAAACATCACGGCAGACATTGAAAATAACCGTTCTTGACTCCAGATGATTAAAAACGAAAATGAAAAACACTGAATATTAAATAAAGAATTAAGAAATCAATAATGAACTATACTTTAACATTTTGCGCATAGCGTTTCGTGTTTAAGTTTAATTACTGAATATACTATACTGGCTTTGGAAAACAACAAACACATACCTGTTAAGGAGGAAAAAATTACGCGTAAAGAAGCACTGGTAAAGGCGGGCAAATATACTGCCTTTACAGCAGCGGCCATGATGATTGTGCTGTCGCCGGTTAGTACCTCTGCACAAAAAAT
>DGQJ01000347.1:5981-20496 GCA_002389705.1 Bacteroidales bacterium UBA4417 | reverse complement strand
GATATCCTTCGCAGCAACCTGGTATAATGTATTACCGACCATACCAGCAGTGCGATAGCCACCAGCATCAGGATTACCGAATAAGGAATAAATTTATTATACTGAAGCATTTCGTACGAAGGCTGTCCGCTGAAACGGCTCAGGGTAAGCAACACCAGGTGGTCATATTCCGAAAGCAGGATGAAACAAAGAAAAGTAATTGCGGTCAGTATCCGTATGCCCGAAAATAAACGACTCTTAACAATTACTTTCTGCACCTTATTATGAACCATGATAATATAAATTAACAACATGGCCAGGCAGGCATAGTGCAGCAAAAAAGGAAACAGAGCCGGAGCCGTACCAGCCAGGTAGAGCGTACGGAAATATATGGTTTCGGGCTGCACAAATACAAGGTATAATATGATCAAGGCAACCGAAAGGAAAAACAGGTATTTCTGACTGTTTCTGTGCCTGGGTGGTTGTGACCACAATACAAAAAACAGGAATGCATAAGTATAAAATCCCCATTCAATAAAGTTAGCCCTGTAATCTGTGACAAGCCTTACCAGCAGGTAATCAAATAACAGGTATACCGATAGATACAAAATACTGTAGAAGCAAACCCTTACAAGTGCTTTATACTTTTTTGCCTGCGTGTGCGAAAAGGAATAGTCTTCGAGAAGGCGGGGAAATAAGGTGAAAAAAAAGTAAGCCAGCGCCAGTAACAACAGTCCACCGGAGATAAAACCCTGGTCGTACACCTGTCCACTCGCCCGCTGATTTATCAGACCCGGAATAATCCCGAATATCCATTTAAACAGGTATAAACCCAGGGTTAGCAGGTACAGGCCCAGCGAAAGTCTGAAACTTATTTTCAAATCGGTGAACATCACACTTACCAGCAGGGCTATTGACAATGAAACTGATAAAAAGAGGAAAAAATCAGCTGCCAGAAACTGGGGCAGCAGGAATGCCGAAAACAGGCACAACAGCAGGTAAAAGGTATCACTATTCCGGAGCCACGCCTTTTTGTGCAGAAAAAAAGCTATACCAGTCAAAAATAATACGGCTAGGCTGTAGCTGGCGAGATACAGATAATTGGCACCTGCTTTAAAATAAAAACCCAGGCAAAATGAAAGTACCACGAAAAAGGAAACAAAAGGAAACCATGCCCAGGTGATTGCTATAATTTTCTGATGGTCAACCACCGGCGGCAGAACACCGAATCCCACTACCGCTAACAGGAACCAGGCGAGTAGGGACGGAATCATATAAACAGATGCTTCATCGGCTGCAAACTCCGCCACCAATACCAGTTTTATGAAATAATATGAGATATAAAAAACGGATAAGGCCATAAGCAAGGCAAAAGATGAACGCCACTGGAACCTGAAACAAAACAGGCAAACAACCAGCTGAAATACAAACAGATAAATTAAATTGGGAACAATTACTCCATAAATTAACCTGACCAGGAAAACGGAAATAAAAAATAATACGATGGAGCCATTGAGTGCAAAGCTACTCCGGCCTGCCAGGGAGGCGGCAGTAACTCCCAGTTGTACGATAATCAATGAAATCCAGATCACGAAATAACCCAATACAATTTCATGACTCCTGACGCCCATCATGATCCTGATTTCGCAAACAACCAGCAGGAGAATTCCTGCGGCTGAAAGAAAATTCCGCCAGCGGGAAATCCTGTTCTTCAGCAAAACAGGCAAACCAACCAGGAGTATTCCGGGCAGGTACATCAAAAGAGCAAAATAGCCCCGCAGGTTTGAGGTAGCGGATTGCACAATGTACGATCCCTGGTCAGTGTGACTGGCAAAAGTATTGAGCAAATCCGAAACCCTGAACATTTTTACATTGCTGGCCAGCAAATAGATTAAACCACCAACAATCAGCATAATACCGGCAATTTGAAGCCCATATTTCACCATGAATGCCTCAACATTAATGGTGGATTTCTTTCGTCTCTGGTGTCGCTTCGAAAGGCTCATGGTAGTTTGCTGCGGTTATTCTTCTTCAGGCGTGTTTAAATATCTGTTCGGTTTTGGTTCAATATTACAGGCTTACAGTTATTTAAGGCATGTAGTAGATGTGCGTTTAAGTTTCCAGGCAATTGGTTCGCAGAACTTCGGTATCGGGAGATCAATTGAGCCCATCAGCATATAACACCGATTGTGATATTACTGCAATCCGGATAAGCGGTAAAGGATGGCTAATAACACAGGTATCAGTCTGCCGGCTGCTGTTCAAACTGTCCTCACTCAAGATTAACAACACAGCCGGATTCCCAAAATCAGTATCGCAACCTAATCTTTTTCATCATTCCTTTTCAGCTTGCTCAGCCAGCGTTTCGACATTTTCTGCCGGGGGATATCGGAATAGTAATTGCCGCCGTATTTATAATTATTATAGTAGCCTCCATACCTCCTCGATCCGTATCCATAGTTTTTTACTTTAACATCATTCAGCGCCAGGGCAATGTTATGAAGCTTTTCCTGCTTGGCGAGTTCATTCACAAATTTAATCTGGTCGCGGTGGCTGTACTCCTGCCTGAGGATAAATAAGTTGGCATCGGCCTTTCGGCCTACAATAACGCTATCGGTAATAATTGAAATTGGCGCGTTATCCATCACCACAATATCAAAACGGGCACGTACTTCTTCAAGGAAAGTATCAAAAAGAGGGTTCTCGAGCAACTCGGCCGGGTTAGGGGGCACCTGCCCCGAAGGCACAAACGAAAGACCCTTTACATGGGTTTGCTGAACAATTTCATCGAGGTTAACCTGGCCGATCAGGTAATTGCTTAAGCCATTGATTTTTTTCTGGTCGAAAAGTTTCTGCAGGCTTGGCTTGCGCAGATCGCATCCCACCAACAACACACTCAGGTTATTCATGGCAATAATGCTGGCCAGGTTTACCGAAACAAAGGTTTTTCCCTCGCCGGGGATGGTTGAGTGAACGGCAATCACCTTTTTGGTTTGCCCAGGCAACATAAACTTGAGGTTGGTGCGCAAACCGCGGAACGATTCCGAAATGGCGGCTTTCGGGTGTTCAACTACCGGAAAATCGGTTTCGTAATTGTTGTGAGCTATTGAACCCACAATGGGTAATTTCGTCTTGCGTTCAAGCTGCTCCATACTGCGCACCTTGTCGTTGAGGTAATCATAAATAAAAATGATAAGCATGGGGACCAGTAACCCGATGAGTACACCAAACATCACGAATTTCGATTTCTGCGGTCCCAGCTGGCTGGTGGTTTCGGGATAGGCAGCATCCAGTACAAAAGCATCGGGCGCATTCGAAGCCAGGCTGATCGCGGCTTCGGCCCTCTTTTTCTGAAGGAAGTCGCTCATTTCCTTGTTCATCTCGAAACGGCCTTTGATGCCGATCATTTGCTGCTCAATGGCGGGCAACTGGGCTATTTCGCTGCTCGATTTCCTGATTTGTTCATCGATCTGGTCGGCTTCGCTCTGGGCATTGGCCATGATATTGTTCAGGCTTTCATCCAGGCTTTTCCGGGTAAGCCTGAGTTCACGGTCCAGGACCTCGTAATTCGGCGATTTTTCGCTGGCGCTGAACGACAACACTTCCCTTTTGCCGTAGAGCTCAATCAGTTTCATTACCAGGTTGTTGAAAAGAGGATCGGTAATACCCACAATGGATGGCGCCACTACCTGTTTCATTTGCTCAGCACTTCCCAGGTAGGCTTTCAGGTTTCGGAAATATTTCAGCCGCATATCCGACATGGCCTTTTCCTTCTGCAGATCAGCCAGCTTACTTACCACCATGGTTCCTTCCTGCGAGAGATCTACAATTTTATTCGACGACCTGAATTCGCTGAAGCGCTGCGCTGCCCGGTGTAATGAATCGCCCACACTCGTAAGTTGCATATCGATAAACCGGATGGCATTTTCCGAAGTTTTGTTTTTCTCGTTTAAACCATATTGAATGTAAGTTTTTGTCAACTCGTTGAGATAGTCAAGGTCGCGCCTTGGCTCATTTCCTTTCACCGAAAGACTTAAAATTTCTGAGTTTTCACTGAGTTTGCCCACATTCAACTTGCCAAGGAAACTACCCACCAGGCCGTTAATATTGTTGAAATAGAAAATATATTCGGATCCTGCTCCGGGCATTGCTGTCCCTTCGCGTGGAACTAAGGTAAAATTGAAAATTTCAGATGTAAACGGTTCACCGAAACGACATTCCTTCGAAAATGCCGCATACTGGCTTTTCCGCCAGAACCTGGTTTGAGGTTCGAAGGTAACCATGTATGTGGAGGGTGATAAAATTTTAATGGTAAGTGGCACTCCTTCGAGGTTCATTTTCCCCGGGGTTTCCATCACGTCAAACGGTTCTGATTTGTACAAACCTTCATTGGTAAACAGGCCTTTTTTATACCAGTTCACCCGCCATTTCAGCGATTCCATGGCCTGCCGGCTCAGGGTATATGATTTTATGATGCCGATCTGGTTGTCGATAAGCGAATAGGTTCCCCAGCTTTCTTCAAAAAAACCGATAATGGAATTGCTTTTGCTATCCTGCTTCACCAGGATGGTGGTACTTACCTGGTAAACAGGATCCTGGTAAAGATAATACAGGTAGCCGCCTCCAAACCCGAGGATGAGGCTGAGCGCAAACCAATACCAGAGGCTTATAAACCGGTATAAATACTCTTTGGTACTCGAAGGGAGTTCATCGTCCTGGGCAAAAGTAAGGTTGGGATCTTCTAAATTAGCCATTTTGAAATTTCTTTTACAGCTTTGTAATTTTTATACCGGTGCCTCAAAAGGCAAAAACCCCTTTCGTTTTATAACTTAAATACCACCATCAGGAAGGTAACCGTACTCAGCACCATCGAAATAGTAGTAAAATTCATGACTGCCGATTTCATCATGGCGGGTTCGGCATACACCACATCATTGGGTTTAAGAAAATAAGCCGGGTGCGACAGGAGGCTTCTGTTTTTGAAATTTAACCTGTAGCTCATGGTTCCCGAACTGGTTTTACGCATCACCAATACGGTATTTAACCGGGCCATTTCGGTAAATCCACCCGCACGGGCTACAGCATCCAGCGCGTTCACGCTGTTTTCGTAGAAATAATACGGACCTGGTGATTTTACTTCGCCCAGGATAGTAACCTTAAAATTCAGGAGTTTAACTTTTACAGCTGATTCCTTGATGAACTCATTGGCTTTCAGTTGTATGGCTGCCTGAGCTTCGGAAACAGTAAGACCCGCAACCTGCACAGATCCAAGTACAGGCAGGGTAACCAGGCCTTGTTTGTCAACCAGGTTACCATACAGGTATTGCCCGGCAGGATCAGTATACGACTGCGATCCCCCACCCTGTGCAGTATTGTTTGCATTATAAATCTTGTTAATTTCTTCATTCGCCGACTGTATGGTAACATAGAGGTTATCATCGGGTTTTAATGTATAATTAGCGGCTGCAGCAGGTATGTTACTGAGCAGGGAGTCGTTCTGAAGGTCAGCAAGGTAGGTTAAATCCTTCCGGAACCTGCAACTGCCCAAAGCAAGTAACCCGGCAAAAAACAACAGAAGCAGCTTATATTTTCGCATTAATTTTTCCTTTAAAAGCTAATTGCATACAAACCTACATGAAAAAAAGCTTTTTCACAAACACCAAATGAAAATTCCTGTAGGTTCCCTAAGACCTGTGTATTCAAATTATTTACTGAGGAAATATAGAAATCATTCGAAACAGCGGNNTTGATGAGGTTTGAAGGGTTTGAAATGTTTAAGCCGTTCAAATATTCAATTGTTCTCCTGTTCAATTGCCCCGATGTTCAATTGTTCAAACAGTTTGCAGAGCTAATCGAAAAGTTTTCTTAGTCCTTCCACGGCTGAATTATTATCGGAATAACGGAGGCTGTAGACCGGCAGGTTAAAATACCAGTGGAGGAATCTTTCGGCAGCTTCGGGCGTACCGGCTATCCATGATTGTCGGATCAGGTCATTCATCATACAGGGATTCGACTCTCTTTTTAATTCGAATGCAATTTCGGTATCGTATTTTACAAAAACAATGGCACAGGCCGGTACACTGGGATGAATGTTGTTGTTTGCAGGAGCAACATACAATTCATCACCAGGCAATGCACTTGTTTGCAGGTGCTGCAGTTGTGGTAACTGGTCCTTCAATAAATCAGCAGTTCCCGGCTTTACCGAAATGCCGGCAGGGAAATGAAATACTTCGGGGTCCCGGATGGCAACAGGAACAAAATCGTCGGAAAGACTGGCATACCCTTGCGCCATCATCAGCATGGCTATGGTGCTTTTACCACTGCCCGAAGGTGCTGTAAACAGAACCGCCTTTTTGCCATCCGAAACCGCCGAGGCATGAAACACACCCATCCAATCGTTCATTTGTTTACCATGGATGGCATTTAAAATCTCCATAAATACGGCGCCCTGATATAGATCAACAGATCTTGCAGGGAACTCACAAACAGTTAATTCATTTACAGATAAAATATCGGCCCCGTTTTCTGTATAAAGTTCAAATGTACTTGTAAAATCAATGGTTTTACTATCAATTACATAGTGAACGAAAAGCGGGTGAAACAAATCCTCGAGGTAGCTATCGCGGTATATAAACCTGAAAGCATGGGTTCCAAACCGGTATATCGCCGTTGCAAAATAATCTTTTTGCCCGGTAGCCGGTTCATCATAAGCAACCTGTTCTGTTTTAACTACAGGTTTTGAATCCATCAGCAACCGTATATGGTTAGTGATGTCATCCACAAAGTGCAAACTTTCTGCTTCTGAAAGCGAATATCTTGAAGCACACCATTCAGCAATTGTTTCTTTGTTTGTGCCCTTTGCCCACATCCCGAAAACACCAAAAGCAGGCTCCAACAGCTGCACATAGCGATTAATGCCGGCAATCCATACAACATAAATATCATCTGCGATATAATACCTGAAATCGATCATTAGGTAAAATTCACTTTTAGCTGTTGATTCAATGCTTCCGTCCAAAGTAAAGCATTACAAAAATAGGTGAATGCATGCTTGAATATTTATAACACTTGATAATTTTCAGCCGCCGGAAACATTTACCGGTGATCGGATCCTCGGCCTGATGACCTTACCCCATTGTATTGCTGTTAATTACAAAACAGCATCAGGCACATACAACCTTGTTTCCACTTACCGATAATTTGCGTAATTTGCATGGCATTCATCCCGGTTATGACAACCTCCGAACTTTACTATTTTATCTGCAAATGCCTTGCGATGGATAAGGAGCCAGGGGCTGCAAGGCTGGTGAACGCCGAACTAAGTGCAGGCCATATACCCTGGGAAGACCTGGTGTGGATGGGAAGCAGTCATTTGGTACTTCCGGCGCTTTACTCAGCTTTTAAACGCAACAAGCTGTTGCAGCAGCTACCGCAGGACCTATCAGAATACCTGGCGGAAATTTATCAACTTAACCTCGATCGCAACCGAAGTATTATCAGGCAGGCTAAAGAAATCGCCCATCTGTTTCATGAAGCCGGCATTGAACCTGTATTTCTGAAAGGGGTTGCATACCTGCTGCAGGATCTTTTTCCCGATGCCGGCGATCGGGTAATGACAGATATCGACATACTCATACATCCTGACCAGATTCATGAAGCTGCGAATATACTTTACAGGGATGGCTACGTGCATCCGCAGGAATTTGCCGGTGACGATTTCAGCAAACACCATCACCTGCCCGGATTCGAAAAACCCGGCGAGGTTGCCATGGTTGAGCTACACCACACTGCACTGGCAGGTTCGTACGGAAAGCTTTTGCAGAACGAGGATGTATTCAGTAACCTTACAAAGATCAATGGCCTGAATGCCTCGGTTTTGTCGCTCAGGGATCAGAAAATACTATCATTTGTACATGATCAGCTGGTGGATGATGATTACAGGTACAGGTCAGTACAGATAAAGGGATTGTATGATTTTTACCGGTTGTTGTATCTCGACATGGCAGCTCCTACATCGGAATCTGTCCCCGGTTACAATAAAAAATATAAAGCCTACTGCTTTTTGGTTGCCGAGGCTTTTAGCCTGCCAAATCAGTTTAATACCAAAGCAGGCAGAGCAGTTAAAAGATACAAACGACAGATGGATTACCTGCTGGACCATCCAAAACTGGGTAGCATGTACCAGTTGGCAGTTCTTTACCGGGTAAGAATACAAGTGGTACTTGGAACATTGATTACGGCACCTTTTTCACGAAGTGCCCGGCTCTATTTCAATAAAAAAGCCGGAAGTATTCCGGCCTTGAAAAAATATCTGAAGGGTTTAAGAAACGAACTTTAGAACACCCTATCTGCTTCTGGCATTCCTGAAAAGTATGTTATAAAATGCTTTATAGAAATAAACGATATCGGTTTTTAAAGGACTTTTCTCATACAACCCGAGGTATTTCATTTCTGAGGCCATTATTTCCTCCAGAGTTCCGGGCAAATCGGCGTAATAAGGAGGAATAAGCCCGGGTTTGTGACGGATTCGTTTTTGCTGCAATTCAGGCGTGTAAAGGCTAAAATAATGCTTGCTCAATGGCCTGACACCCACAAGTTTTATATCGCCCCGTAACAGGTTCCAGAGCATCGGCAGTTCATCGAGCCAGCATTTTCTTAAAAAACCGCCCAGCATCGAAACACGGTAATCCTTATTAATTTTTCCCCCGGGAGCCAGGTCGTTCCGGGAATAAATGTAATCCTGAAGGAATTCGCTGTAAGGGTGCATGGTCCGCATTTTGAACACCTTCAGCATTTTGCCGTCCTTACCAATGCGGTTCAGGTAAATTAGCGGACCATAAGTAGCCTCGTTGTTGTACAGGGGCAGCTTCTTTTTAACTGCAACTACATAAAGTACGCCTTCAATATCGTTCTCCTCCTTTATTTCGAATCCGCATGATATCAGCCTGCCAAGGATTTCGACCTTGCTGATCACCCGCTTATCGCCTTTGGTGAGAAAGAAATAAATTTTCTTGGTAACCGGCAACTTGGGGAATACCCTAAGCAAAACATAATCGCCGAAATAATACAACCCGTTAAGCACCGGCGGGTATTTATGCATGATACGCGCTTTACGCTGTAAGGAAGTTTCGGCGCAAACCAGTAATGTACCATCAAAGGGCAGCCGGCTGTTGGCAACCTCAAGAAATTTATTGATATACCTGATGTTATTCAGTTTATGAAAATTCAGGATATGACGATAGTAATCGGTAGGAAGATCATGCAGGGCGAACCTTGAATTTTCGTTGAGAACCAGTGTATGGTTTACTTTCAGGTCGAAATGCCGGGCTACAAAATCATGCACTTTTGCCCCTGCAACGTTAAGAATTTCATTACCCTGTTTTGATAAATGCGGGGGAACCTGGTTACTGGTCGCGGGGTAAAAAACGGATATATCACGGATGCGGTCTTCTTCAATTTCGGCAGCATCGCGTACAAGCACTGATTTACGCAACAACCTGATGTACGACACAATTGCCATTTCTCCGGCCAGCAATCCAAAAATATTCGTAAGCAGTACCTGCCGCGAAACCCAGTTGATCTGGAAGGTTACCAGGAATAACAGTACAAGCCCTGAAGTGTAAAGCCAGCAGCGGCTATACAAACTCACCAACCTAAAGTAACTATACTTTTCCTTGTATTCGTATTTGCGATTGATCAACGAGATAAAAAAGTGAAGGCTGTAAAATGCCAGTGCCGGTGGACCAAACTGCCTGAGATCGTACATTAATCCACCGTTGTGCAGTTTTATAGAAATACCAAAAGCCAGCATTGCTATAAATACATTGGCAAAAAGTTGTTGATAAAGGCGTTTCATGGTAATGAAAAATACTTCCCCAGAATTTCAGGATGAAGCGAAGAAGGTAATCTTTTAGTGTTCTTTAAATGGTTTTACAATTTAGTATTGCTTGTTATAAGCCCTTTAGTGTGCTCACAATCAGCCTATAACTATGCATCTTCATTCCAGTTGTGTTTCACCAGCACACCCTTCACCACATTTTTTATGTTCTGCATAATGAGTTCCCTCAACCAAGGCAAAGGCCTGTCTGTCCAGCGCTGCGGGTGAAAGGTAAACATAATTTTATCAGGCAACTGGTCTATATTTTCAATAATTTGCTGTGAAGTCCGGAAATTAAAATTGAAGCCATCGGCTACCTTATCCCGGATACTCACATCGTGACCATTCCAGCGGCGACCAGTATCCGTAAAATAGGCCACCTCATTAAAATTTACATCCAGGTATGGTTCCCCGATTATGCCCAATTCCCTAAAGTTATATTTCTGCCAGAGTGCTTTATTATCGTACCTCGACCTGGGGCTGCCATGCATACTGATGGTGTTGATCGGGCAAATTTCCCTCATATCGCTCAGGTGTTTCCTGAACAATGTCCATGCTAAAGAATGCAGCCTGCTCTCGTAAGTTCCCGAAGTATTGATTCTCCTTGCAAAGTCCATATCTTCGTAATGATACCCTATTTCGTGGCCCATTCCTGCTATCTGCCTGATAACTTCGGGATCGAAACTCCGTGATATGACCCTGAAATAAAAACTTCCCCTGATCCCGCTTTTGCGTAAAATCCTCGCAAATTCAAGTGAATTCTCCTTTTTGTCGTCAACATCATGCCGTAGCATAATCGATCTTTCAGCAGGATTTTGGAGAAATTCACCAAAAGTCTGAAATGTATAATTTTCTTGCATTAAAGCCGAAAGCAGAGTGGAGTACTGTTTGATTGTGAAATCAAGCATGACAGAAACAAGGTTAAAGCAGTAAGGTTAAAAGCTAATGTATAGCATGCCAGGCACGACGAAGTTAATGAAAAACAGAATCCACTTATGTTACCTCATATGCCGGATAAATTTAAAAGCTCCCTTTGCCATCCGGTACAATAATGGCTTATGTATTATTTCGTATCTTCCGAAATTTACAAGCTGCCCCCCAAATTTCTCTTTAAAATCCCTCACACCATAAGGCTGCCCTGGTTTGCCGGCACCACCCCAATCGAACAGGGTCATTCCATTGCTCTTTCCCCAGAGCATTACCTGCCACGATAAAAGGCTATTAGGAAATTTATGACTGTACAAATTATCGCCTCCTGCAAAATAATCGTAAATCCGGCCATTATAGCTCAAAGTATACATGGTTGCAATTAATTTCCCTTCGCTATAGGCAGCCCAGAAACAGGCCATCCCTTTAGGCGCAAGCCCGTTAAATGCATTTTCAAAAACCGAAAACGGGAAAAGCGGAAGTTTTATCCGGGTGTAGATGTTTTTTAACAACTGGTAACTTTCCTCCAACTCAGTAAGGTTTGAAATCGGGCCAAAAGTTAATCCTTCGCGCCCGGCTCTCTTAACCTCATAGCGTTTCTGTTTATGAACTTCATTCCACAGTTCGCCGGAATCTCGATTAAGGTCAACGTGAATATTGAGATGCTCCTCGTGTGTATAACCTGACTGCATAAAAGTTGCGTGTGCAAAACCCATATCACAGATGTTTCGGAACTGCGAATAAATTGCATGCCGCCTGATAAATGAATTGAAATAGCGAAAAAGTTCTGCCAATAGGCCGGGGTCATTATTTTGAACAAGCGGACCACCCATAACCACACATCTTGAAGTCATATGCTTAAAAGGCCCTCCAAACTGGTATTGAATAATGCCAGACAAAACACCCTCAACCTGCCCCGCTTCATTTTGCATGAGTAGTGCAACTGGTGCAAATTCCTTATGATGTAAGAAAATAGTGAAATAATCAGGCGACTGGAATATGGTTCCCAACGGATGCGAACGCACAAACTGATCCCATCCGGAACAAAGCTCCTTATTTTCAATGTTTTTAACAACCAGTATCTGCATCTGATTTCTGAAAAAACATGCTGAAATTGGCATAATCTATCATTCCGTTAACCGAAACGGGATATGTTTCGACAAACCAAACCAGGAAAGCAGTAAGGTCTATTTTTTCCTCCAGCATCCGGCTACGTCTATCCGTAAATGTCTCTTTTAAAGATGGCATTTGCAAAAAACGCTCAATCTGCTGATACATCCGTTCAAAATTGTCGGGCGAAAACGAAAAGCAAAGCTGGTATTTGTTTTCAATCTCACCGGGAACTGACAACCTGCCGGCAAAGCTGTTGCATTTAAATGCAGGTATACCAAGCATGGCAGCTTCCGTGGTCATGGTTTGGCTATCGCCGGCAAACAAGGCTGAGTAATACAATAATGAATGGATTTTTTCGGGCGAAACCGGCAACCTGAACCGTTCAAACTCGGGCTCAATTTGTTTTTCGGAGGTGATAAAAACCCTGCCATAGTTTTGTAAAAGCCCTATTAACCTCCGCTTCTGGTCTAAATCGAGCCCTCTTGCAGCTGTGTCGTGATGGGCTTTAAAGGCATTAAACCTCAACACATAAAAGGCTTCACCCGGTTTCATTCCTGCTTCGGAGAGTATTCCCGGATCGGGTGTAAACCTGTGTGGATGCAGGTATGCAAGTTCGTGGTACGATGGATAAGCGATATGGTTCGAACCACGCTTTTCATGAGCCAGGGCATCCGGAGTTAGCACAGTGTCGGATTTATTGATAAACTTCGCATATACCGGCGTTACCGAAGTATCATCGTCGTCCATTCCAATGGTTTTTATGCCGGTTAGCCTGGCCACAATAGGTAAGGTCATTGATATTCCAATGCCAATGTCAATCTTATTTTTTTTAACAAAAAGAATAGTTTTAAAAATAACCGAAATCTGGATAAGGTATTTCATAAAAATCGAATCCGGCTTTGTACCGGTTATTGCAAAAGAGATATTATAAATTTTCAATAAACGGGTAATAGATTCTACATTCCTGGTAAGTACAAATACCTTATGACCTCTTGATTCCATCTCACCGATAAAACAACGGAACAGGTGCACATGCGCCGGATGCCCGATATCAATAAGTATGCTTTTTTTAGGCGACATGATACTTGTTAAGCGTTTCGGCTATGTAATTCATCTGGTTTTCACTGAGATAATCGTGACAGGGAAGCGTAAACAAAGTTGAAGCAATATGTTCAAAACCAGGGCAATCCCCTGGTTGATACCCAAATGCATGAACCCAGAGTATTGAATTACTAAAAAAATTACCGGCTTCAATTCCCTTTGATGCGAGAAAAGATACGATGTTATCCCGATTTTCGCTCTGCAGGGGGAAAACGAAATAATTAGGCTCACTTCCGTTTAACGGTTCGATGGGGTGAAACCTCTGATCGACAAGTTTTATTAATAATTTTCCATTTGCACGCTGCCGTTGCAGCCGTTGCTGGTTTTTGGTAAAATTGCGCGCTATACGCGAAATCCCTGCTAATGGCATTTTGGTTTCCCGAAACGGGTATTCCTGTATCGAGGCATTACTTCTTCCAAATCGTTTTTTTACCGGGAAAGTAAGCAAGCTGTATATGAGAGGACGATACAACATTCCCAGTCCAAAATTTTTGACGGATTGCCAGAGGATGGCAGCTTTTGAAGGAAATTGAAGCTGTTCAGCCTGCTTCAGCAAATTTGCACTGATTGTATCGTTCCCGGTAACTACAAACCCACCGTATCCTATACCAAAGAGTTTTCCAAATCCAGTTGAAAAAATGCCTGCATCGGCAGACAGGCCTAAGGGTTTGCTCTGATAAGCTGACAGAAAAGCCTGGGCACAGTCCTCAATTATTGGTTTATTTCCAAATATAGATCGGATAGTTTCAACGTCGTCAGGGAAACCAAAAATATGGGTTACAATTAAGGCATCAATAGCGTTGCTTTTATTTTTCAGATCTTCATGCGACATCCGCAGGTTTCGATCCATATCAATAAAAACTATCCTGAATCCGGCTCTTTTTATGGCCGACAGCACCGAACTGCAGGTAAACGGCTGCACTCCAACGGCGGCTCCTGCTTTTAGTCCCATTGCATGCAGCACCATCCTGATTCCAATTCTTGCCTTCCTGACAAATAGTGGTTGTGATCCGTTAAAAAAATTTTCAATTTCCCCATGTGCCGAATTGAAATCCCTGGGGTGTGACTTAAATTCACCCACAAAGTCGTTTATGGTAAATGAGAAATATAATTTGGGGATCATTTTTCGGCGTTGATTTCAGAAGCAATAAACTGATTCTGGTAGTCCGGTGAAGTCTTCATCGTTTCCGCACTTTGCGGGTAATTTTCGATAAACCAGACCATAAATGATGCAACATCAAGTTTTTCATGCAACATTTTCTGGTTTCTGGCCCTATATTGCTCAACGGAAGCTTCCGGCTGTAACAACTCCCTGATTTTTGCTATTACTTTTTCGTTTTCTCCGGGTAAAAAACCGGTAGTAAGCCCATATTTATTTTCAAGTTCTTCGAGCACACTTATTTTCCCTTTAAAACTGCTTATCCTTATATTAGGTGTGCCCAGTATCGAAGCTTCAACAGCCATACTCTGGCTGTCGCAGATCAGCATTTTTGCAAAATACAGGTAGTGATGCAGTTG
>DGQJ01000347.1:0-5973 GCA_002389705.1 Bacteroidales bacterium UBA4417 | reverse complement strand
CCTATCCCTTTTACGCCAAAGTCGTGATGCGCTTCCAGCCCCGAGAGCCGGATAAGGAAAAAAGGCTCACCTGCAGCGGGAGATATCAACGACTTGTCTGGCTTAAACACCGAGGGGTGCAAATAGGACAATTTCATATATCCCTTAAATGCAATTTTTTTATGTTGCCAGTTCCCGACATTGCAGGGTTCGGGGGTAAGTATATGCGTTGTAAAAGGGTACGTGAGCCGGGCAAGATTTTTTATCACCGGGTAATCATCCTCTAGTGTTGTAATACATGGGATATCAAGCAATTTGCCGACATGGGTCACGCTTGCATCACTGCCCATCAGTAAGTCGGGCTTTATGATCCGCGCTGCAACGTAAATTCTGTAATCGCGTAAAACAAGGTTCTGAAAAAAAGATAAATACGATTTAACCCTTTTTTTCTGACGGATAACAATATAGTCCCATCCTGCTTCTTCAAGCAATTCCTTGAGTACGTCCTTGGTTTTGATAACAACAAACACATGATGTCCCTTATCCCGTAGACGTTGCACCGGGTTTTTGTAAAACAGAAACTGTGCGGGATGTGATAAAAAAACCAGTATGGTCATTTGTTGTCGATCATTTCAGCCTTGAACAGCGACTGGGGTTTATTACTGAAAACTAGCTTTAACACCGGCCTGGCTATCCTGCTCATGCTATTGAAAATAAAACTGTAAGACGGATAATCTGTATAACTATGCCTGGGAGCATTAAACATGGCAATAAATTGATCGCGGGATAAATCCAGTTTTTTAGTCACATAATCCAGTACACTTTCAACTTCTTCTTTGTTATAAGGCAAAGCCTGGATTGCTGTTAATGCATCTTCCCGACTGATTTCGCCACTCAGCACCTGGGCTGAAAGGGTGATTTTGCGCTTGTCGATTCCAAATTTCTCGTACAACCAGTACGACATCACAAAGCGGGTAAAGATATTCTCGAAATGATGCCCTCCATAATACTCCCAGCCATATTTCCCTTTCAGGAATTCCTGGGCTTTGTTTTTATTGTAATCAAGAAAATAGAACGGGTATATACTTTTTATTTTCCTGATAGCGCCAAAATAAAGCAGGTTTGAAATGGTATAATTTGGGAAAGTCTTTAACGGCACTTTTCCAAACTTACGGTGCAGGTATTTTAACTGTCTTCCGTCGCCATAGGTCCATTCGGTGGGCTGGCTGCCTTCGGATCGGAAATCGTTCCCGCGCAAAATATATTTCACTCCCTCGCGGGCAGCAATTTTATAGAGCACGGCTTTAATCGCCAGGTCGGTGGGCATATCAATCCAGGGAAGTCCTGCAACCATGTAACTTTTCAGCAGGTCTTTAATCTCTTCATAATCCACTACATAAGTCTCGAGATCTATTCCCAGCGCCTGGGTCATTTTTTTGATATTCTTAACCGCTATATCGCTGTTCCAGCCGTTATCCAGGTTTACTGCCAATGGCCTTAGCCCCTGCTCTTTGGCCAGGTGTAGCAGGTACGAGCTATCGGTTCCCCCGCTTACCCCGATAATACAGTCGTACCTTTTACCTTTTCCGCTGGTTTTAATCTGCTTAACAATGGCTTCCCAGCCGGCTTTGCCTTTTTCCCCGCGGGGATAGGCTTCTACCAGTTTATCGTACAAACGGGCGTAATTTGATATTCCATGCTCATCGAACGAAATATTGGGGACGGATTGGTCCCACACACCGCGGGTACAGACCTGACCTTGAAAAGGCATAGTTAAAGGGGAAAGGTTAAAGGTTAAAGGCTAAAGGAGAAAGGTTAAAGGTTAAAGAAAGGAAGCGTGAGATTATTTGCCGGCAAGTAAAATAATAGCTTTTTCAGGAACGGAAAAGTCCGGCCAGCTGCTGCTGCGTCAGATAATTTACAAGTACAGCGTTTCTTGGGCCGTGATAAACAAACATGCTGCCGGCAGCCACCGCGGATGCATATCCTTCATCAATCGCTTTTTTTAAATCAATTTCAGTGCCTGCCCCACCTAACGCCACAACCGGGATGGTAACGGCCTCTGAGATTTTCCGGATCAGCGGGATATCGTATCCCTGCATCATACCATCTTTTTCAATGGACTGGATAATCAGCTCACCGGCGCCCTGCTTTTCCATTTCAACAGCAACCGAAACCGGTGATTTGCCAGAGGCCTTTGAGGCGGCCATTGTCCAGACCTGTTCGGGGCCTATAAATTTTTTTTTCACATCGATACATACCGTAATGGTTGACGACCCGAACGTGTCGGCTGCCTGGCGCACAAAGCCTGGATGTTGAATAGCCATGGTATTGAGAACCACTTTTTCGGCCCCGGCATGCAGTATTTCCCTGATCTGGCTTATACTGCTTATGCCACCGCCAACGGCAAATGGCATATTGGCTTCTTCTCCCACGCTTTTAACAAAATCGGGAGATATGCTGCGTTTTTCCTTCGTGGCGAGAATATCCAGGAAAATCAGTTCGTCAGCATGCAGGTCGTTGAAAAGGCGTACAGCATTAATCGGGTCGCCGATATAGCGATGGGTTTTAAACTGGATTGATTTTACTAATCCTTTGTTTTGCAATAAAAGTACGGGAATAACGCGTGGCCTGAACATACTTAAAGATGTGCAAAATTATTCAGTAACTGTTCCCCACAATCATGACTTTTCTCAGGATGGTATTGAACTCCATACATATTTTCTTTTTGGATAGCCGAGACAAACGGGTACTCATAATCGGTCAAATTCAATATATCCTCCTGATGGTTACATACCAAATGATAAGAATGTACAAAGTAGAAGCCTATACCGGGATTTACATTTTCAAAAAGCAGGCTTTGCTTTTTCTGCTCAACCATGTTCCAACCCATATGGGGAACTTTGAATTTTAAGGCATCCTGAACCTTAAACCGAATAACTTCCGCATCGAACCATCCAAATCCGCCAACATTGCCTTCTTCGCTATGGGAGGCCATAAGCTGCATACCCAGGCATATACCCAGGATTGGTTTCTTTTTGTTCAACACCTCGTAGTTGAGCACATCCAGCAGTCCTCTGGATTGTATCTCCTGCATTGCATTCCCGAAATGGCCTACTCCCGGCAGAATCAGTTTTTCCGAATGTCTGATTTGGTCAGCATCAGCGGTAATTACTGACTGAACCCCGATGCGGTCGAGCTTGTGCTTTACTGAACCGAGGTTACCCATGCCGTAGTCGATGATGGCGATCATTAGAATGGTTTTTGGACCGCAGAGGCGCGGAGGCGCGGAGTTCATCCACGCGAATGTATTTGACCTTATTAATTTGCAGCTGTGTAATTTTAAAACTTTCCCTGCGACTCTGCGTCTTCGCGGTTCCTATTCTTCTTTAGTTCCTGTCTTTAAAACCCGTTTGTAGACTTCCACAATCTTCCCTGCTATAAGCCTGTTATCCAGATAATCAATTTTCTGCCTTCCGTTTGTGCGTTTCCCAAAAGCCAGGGCAAGCTTAATTTTTTCAGCTACCTCGGCTGGATCGAAAGAAGTGATGTAGCACCCTTCCGTATCTCCGATCACTTCGCGAATATCGCCCACATCGGTTGCTACAATCGGGCAATTGCAGGCCATGGCTTCTTTGATAATCTGGGGGGAACCTTCGCTGAACGAAGTTAGCAAGAGAAGTTCTGCGCCATTCAAAAGTAAGCTTACTTCGGCCCTTGACCTGTTCCGGATTTCCTTTATCTGCGCGCCGCCGATGCCAGCCATTGCTTTCCTGGCAAGAGAATAATTTTTCACCCGGTTTTCGAATCCCGAACTGAAAAGAATGTACTTATCATCCTCGGGCAATTCAAGTTCTTTTTTTGCCTCCGGCTTTGATACCGGGAAGAAAACATCAAGATCAATCCCACATGGAATTACTGCCGAACCGGATGATCTGAAAGGCATTTTATTTTTCAGTTCGCAGCTTACAAAAATATTTTCCCGGCAACGTATTGAGGCTGCCGCCGAAATCAACCGGTTAACTGCATGGTTAATATCCGAACCATGGTATGTAACCACTACGGGCACAATTCTCTGAAGGCTGCATAGCATACCAATATGTCCGCCATGCGCATGAATCAGGTCGGGCGCATATGAATTAATCTTCTCTTTCAGCAAGGCCAGATTTTGATAATAGCCCTGAATCCCCTTGCCTTTTACAAAAAAACATTCGTAGGTAATGGCAGAGTTCAGCCTGCACACAGCTTCAACCTGGTCGTAGATAAATGCCTGGTGAACTTTGAAATCAAAGCCCGGGGCATTACCGCTGCATACAACCAGAATCTTCACTGAATTATTTAAGGAATTGAAATATTTCCCGGTTCAAAATTATTCTCTTCCACGATTCTTGGTGACTGCAAAAGTCGCTATGCACTATGCACTCAGCACAAATCATCAGAACCCGCCGCCCCGACCGGCCAGTTTAAACCAGTTCCAGCCAATAATTACCAATCCCATTAAAACCAGGTACGGGATATAGAGTTTTACATTCTTGTTATTCATTTGTGTAATGCCATACCCGGCAAGTATCAGGAGGAACGGTACTGCTGGCATATGAAAACGCTCCGAGAGCGCAAAGCCACTCATGGCTAATATCACGAGGTAAGAAAGTAAAAGTGCTATTACAAGCACATGCTCGGTAAGTTGTTTCTTTTTATAAAGAGTAAATAAAGCAATCAGTACAAAAAAGGCATATATGTTTCGCGTAAAAATATTGCCGTTAATCATCATGGCATTGGGCTGGTCTTCGATATAAACCAGGGTTGGGAAGGGGGCGAAAAGCATCATGGGCATAAAAACGGAGGCTGTACCATACCTTGCCAGTGCATTGGCCCCCTTGGTTGTGGCATAGTTTTCCATTTGAGACTTCTGGTTAGTTCCTTTATCCTTCACATATCCCTCCACTTCGGTGCGGATTTGTCCGGAAATTACAATTGCGGCTGCTATCGCGAACCAGGTTATAAAAATTGCTTTCCGGGCTGTGCCTATCAGTTTGTCAGACGATAACAGCAAGGAACTGAATAGTGCAAACCAGGCAGCTGCTGCCAAGAC
This sequence comes from Bacteroidales bacterium UBA4417, assembly GCA_002389705.1. Lineage (GTDB taxonomy): Bacteria > Bacteroidota > Bacteroidia > Bacteroidales > UBA4417 > UBA4417. The sequence goes on along the minus strand of DGQJ01000347.1, from coordinate 902 downwards.
TGTACGAAAGAAGAAGAGTGAAGCTCCAAGCAGGATGACAACCAGCAGATTCCATGTCTTTATGGTACGCTGACGCACAAACCAGTCTGCTCTGTCAACAAATGCCATCAACAAAAAAACCATCACGGTTTCCTTGTTGTGTAAGCCGCAATAGTATACCAGGGTGGGTAAAAGCATGGCTAATATGGCACTGATCCGACCGGCAGCTTCACCAAAATTCCGGCTGGCTATTTTGTAAATAAGCACCACCATCCAGGCGCTCACTACCGCATTTACCAGCCTGGCTACCAGTATGCTTTTTGCAGAAAAGAAATAAATTACAGATAACCACAAAGGAAAACCCGAATCTGAAACCCCTTTAAGGTAATCGTTAAAATAATATCCGATGGTTCCTGATTCAAACATATCAACAATCCATACAGCNNCAGCCTCATTGTGGTAGCCCCATGAATCGCGGGCTTCGAATTCGAAAGGTTTGTCAGTCAGCAAAAGGTAGAACAGGTATACAAAAACCACATAAATGACTCTGATTCCAAGTGATGTGGTGAAAAGCGCTTTAACGAAGGAAGCATCGGAAACCGTTGCCCATTGCCGGGTAAAAATATTGGAGAAATAGAAAAATGACATTACTTCTGCCAACCCGAACGTAATCCAGATAACTGGCAATCCCCTACCGGCAAACAACACATAGCATGCAACCACCACAATCACATAGGTCGCAATTGCTTTGGCAGTAAAATATTTGGGAAANNGTGCTTGCTTAAACTGTTAAAGATTTGCAAGGTAAATGTTATTTACGATTCAATTTAGAACCTCGAGGTAAACTTCATTCAGCCTATTACAATGAGTTTGTATGCTGTATGTTTGGCGAGCCCAGGCTGCACTCGCAATGGCTGATTTAC
>DGQJ01000242.1:9329-14250 GCA_002389705.1 Bacteroidales bacterium UBA4417 | reverse complement strand
CCCTGCTGTCCTGAGTCTGTGACTCAGGTTCATGAAAACTACTCCCTGCTGTCCTGAGTCTGTGACTCAGGATAATAAGTATTACTCCTTTAACTGTTGCTATACGTACTCCGTTGTTTCAACTTCGCCGTGCAGTATCATGGTGCCATTGGTTGCCAGCGAATCGAGGTCGTTCACAATGGGGTAAACCGATACCGGGGCAATTTTTTCGATCCGGCTGATCAGCCTTTCGGTAAAAAATTTATTATTCAAAATGGAGCCCATAATAAGCGTGGCATCTACCTTAAACTCGAGCACTGCTGCCATGCTTCCTATTTCCTTGGCAATCTGGTAGGCCAGCGCATCCACGATAAACCGGGCATTTTCGTCACCGGCATCTACCATGGCCGATACTTCGGTGAGTGACTTTGTGCCCAGGTAACCTTTTATTCCGCCCTGTTCGGTAACCAGTTTGTGCATCTCTTCGCGGCTGTATTTACCGCTGAAACACAAATCGATTAACTGCCCCACCGGCAGGCTGCCGCTGCGTGTCATGCTGAAAGGCCCGTCGCCGTCGAAGGCCTGGTTTACATCAACCACCTGTCCGTAGCGGTGAGCGCCTACGGATACGCCTCCGTTGCCGATATAGGCAACAACGGTTCTCAGCTCCTTGTAATTGCGGTTAATGCTTTTGGCAAACTCGCGCGAAATGTTAAAATGGTTCAGCGCGTGGAAAATGGAGTTACGTTCAATCTGCGGCAGGCCCGAAACCTTGGCAATGGGTTCCATTTCGTCGACCACCACGGGATCGCTCAGGTATGCTTTTGCTGCCGGAAGCTGGGCCGCAATTTTATCGGCAATCAGCCCGCCCAGGTTTGTAGCATGCATACCCATCACCCCTTTGCGGAGGTCGCGTTTCATGGCTTCGTTAACCTGGTACACACCCGATTTAACCGGTTTTATCAGTCCGCCGCGGGCCATCACTATCGCTATGTCGGCAAAGTCGATCTGGTTGCTTTTTAATTCATCCACAATCAAGCCCGTACGGTAATCGAGTTCGTCAATCACATTGGTAAATGCTGAAAGGGAATCGGCCTTATGGCGGATTGATTTCAGGAAAATAAGGCTCATATTGCGGTACACTGCAATTTTGGTGATATCAACCTCGGGATAAATTACCAGGATACTTTGTGCTGACATAGCGTTGGGATTTTTAGATCGTCAAATTTATTAATATTTCCGTATGCCGTGGGCGAAGAATAAAAGTATTTTCAAAAGTGACACCATCAGGCGTTGTCCACGGATTGTCACAAATTACACACTAATTTTTCACGAATAAAGTTGTCCACGGATTGTCACAAATTACACACAGATTTTCACGGATAAAGTTGTCCACGGATTGTCACAAAATACACACAAATTTTCACGAATATAGTCTCCCATCTCCCAGTCCCCCCTTCTCCCTTTCGCCCTTCGCCGCATCGCCCCTCGCCCATCACTCTTCCATATGTTTATTAATAATATACCAGGTAACGGCCCTGCCGATAAAATACATGGCCAGCAGAAATAAAAACGGGTAATCGGAAATTATCCCGATTTGGCCGGTATAATTTAAAAGCACCAGTAAAAGCCCTAATACGGCGATAACAATCAGATCGGGAATTCTTTGTTTGCTGAGCATATAATCTTTTTATAAGAATGAATAATTCCGGCATCAATATCCCTGGTTGCCGATTGAAATTTCGAGCCTGGCTGCATTTATCAGGTAATCAATCCTGGCTTTCATCAGGGTAAGACGGCTTTCTGCTTCATACGATTCATTATCCAGCAGGTCGAGGTTGGTTAGCGTACCTGAAGTGTAGCGCAATGCAGCAAGCCGGCGGGCTTCCTGTGCCTGTTCAAGCTGTAATTCGGATTGTTCTATTTTTCTTTTCGAAGCATCCAGGCTGGTTGCATTCTGGTAAACCTCAGAGGAAATTTCGCGGCGATAGAATTCGATGTCATTTTTAATGGAACTGATATCCGACGTTGCCCACTGTATGTTATACTTGTGGCGGGTAGCGGTAAATATCGGAACTCTTAAACCAAGGCCAGCAGTATAATTTGCTTTTGGCTGGTACAAATCGGGGAAATACCCGTCTTTTATCCCTCCTGAAGCAAAGGCGCTGAGCGTCGGATTGTTTTCAATTTTAACAGCGTGAAACCTTAATTCCGCCTGCTTCTGACGCAATCCGGCAAGTGCCATTTCGTTGCGGTGTAAAATTGCATAACTGATCAGTGAATCGAATTCATAATTAACTGGTTGAATCAAAAGACGGTTCTTCACAATAATCTTTTTGTTTTCGGGCACACCTAACAACGAATTTAAAACAGCAACCTGGTTATCGTGAGCGGTCTCCAGGTCCAGTTTCTGGTTCTTTGCGTTCGAAATGCGGACTTTTGTTGAAAGGATTTCGTAATCAGTTGCCGAACCGGTTTCCTTCTGGCGTGTAACGAAATCAAGGTGCTGTTCAAGTATGCCGAGCTGTATTTCTTTTATATGAACTGCTTCCTGAAGGTAAGCAATACTATAATAACAAGCAATTGTTATCATCGAAAGTCTTTGCCTTACAAGGTCGATATTTTTCTCGGCAATTTCCTTGTTCGATTCAGCAAGCTGGATATTTGTTTTCGTTTTTGAAAAATCATAAACGGTCTGGCGGACATTTACAGCCGTATTGTAATTATCGGCCGGAGCCATATCAAACGAACCCAGGTTCGGAACCGAAATAGCCGGTACCGGTCCGATGCGGGTATACCCGGCACCTAAGTCGATATCAGGGAAATACGCTGACCGGGCCAACCCAATACCTGCTTCCACAGCGTTTATTGCCTCTTCTGCCTTTAGAACCGAAGGATGAGTTTCAATCACTTTTGTAACGATTTGTTGCAGATCGACAGAATCTCCGGTAAATTCAGGGGTTCTGTTCTGCGATTTTGCCATGCTTGCTGCAAACAGGAAAAGCATAAGCATGGACAATATCCGGAATCTGATTAGTTTCATTTTTTTAGTGTTTTGATCTACTGTTGATGCATAAACCCCAATTCAATGGAAGAGTATGATGCTTGTGAATTTTATATACTTTTTATTCTGATGGTTGTTTTGCTACCGGAGGTTGATTTGCATTTTGCTGAAGTTTTTTCTTGCTTCCTTTCAGGAAAAAAACGGGTATAGCGCTTATCAGGGTAATGATTGCAGCAAGCATAAAGTCGTCGTCAATACTTTGAATGAATGCTTGTTTCGAGAGGTTCGACTGCAGTATATATTTTGCCTGGCTCACAGCGGTTGGTCCTACATTGCCGGTTACTGAAGTAACATAACTTCCGAGGTGGCTTACTACCGACTGGTAAACCGGTGAAGAAGCCTGAAGTGCTTCTCCATACAATTGCGAATGAAAGGTTATGCGGCTTGAAAAGATGGATGTGAGTAAAGCTACACCAAAACTTCCGCCAACCTGCCTTATGACATTACTGATTCCTGAAGCCTGCGCCATTTTATGACGTGGGATGGAGAGCAGGGAAATGGTAGTAAGAGGTCCGAATAGTAACCCCATCGAAAGGCCCCGAATATAAAGCGTCATCATAATATAATCGAGTTCAGTCTGGTAGGACATCGAACTATTCAGATAAAAGCTGAACGCGAGTAGCAAAGCGCCAAGGATTATGGGAATTTTGGGATTAACTTTATCTGAAAACATACCCGCAACAGGCGCAATAAAACCCTGTATAAACCCCAATGGCAGGAAAACCGCACCAGCTTGTATAGCTGTATATCCCATTGAATTCTGCAGGTAAAGCGGGATCAGGAAAGTACTGCCAAACATGCCTATTCCAAAAATGAACATAACCAGGGCGCTTATTCCGAAATTGTAATTTCCAAGTAACCGCAGATCAATCAACGGCTCTTTAACCAGGAACTCATTTACGAGGAAAATCGTAAACGAAAGTGCTGCAATACCAAAACAAATCAGGATAATGGGCGAATGCCAGCCTCCCGAGTTGGTTGCGGCATTTCCCTCGGTTAAAGCATAAAGCAGTACCGGGAGAAAAATACTCACTGAAATAAATCCTACCACGTCGAAAGATCGCAAGTTCTTATTCCTGAACTCCTTCTGAATAATAGCAGTTGCCAGCATACCACCAATTCCTATCGGTATGTTTACATCGAAAATCAGCGGCCAGCTGAAATTATCAACCAGGTAACCGCCAATCAGCGGTCCGAATGAAACGGAGGCTGCCGAAGCAATCGACCAGAACCCCAGCGCAATTCCGCGTTGTTCGGGAGGGAATTCCCTGGTAATAATAGCCATTCCGACAGGCATCAGGCATCCTGCACCCAATCCCTGTATAACCCTGGAAAAGATCAGGATATCTTCATTGGGCGACATACCACAAAGGAACGATCCAAGTGTGAAAAGAAATAGTCCGAAGAAGTAAACCCTTTTATACCCGAATTTATCTGCCAGCCAGCCGGAGGTTGGAAGCATCACAGCAAGCGAAAGCATGTAAGCAGTCAGCACCCATTCAATCTTATCGATTCCGACTCCGTACGAAGCCATGATTTTAGGCAAACCAACATTAACAATTGTAGCATCAAGCACCGCCATGAATGTCCCGATCATGACATTTGCAAGCAGCCACCAGCGATAAGTGGGACTGGCGGTGTCGAAAGTCGAATTCTGGGTTCTGACGAATTCAAGCAGATGCTTTATGCCGGGTAGTTTGTGCATGATTATTTCCTGCGGATTTTAAGAAGTGCTGACATTCCGGCTACCAGCCTCAGGTTCGGATATTTATCTTTATGATCCCAGTCGAGTATTGAAAAACGAACCGGAATGCGCTGCGTAACCTTTGTGAAGTTTCCTGCGGCATTGTTTGGCGGAATCAGCGAAAACTGCGATGC
>DGQJ01000242.1:2144-9161 GCA_002389705.1 Bacteroidales bacterium UBA4417 | reverse complement strand
CTTTCGATCATCGATTTGCTGACATTTAACTGTGCTTTGGCAGCGTCGAGCTGAGCCTGGGCCGATTCATATGTTTTCCTGGCGTGATCCAGTTGTTCTTTGGTAAGGATTTTGCCTTCATATTGGACGGTTGCCCTGTCAAGGTCTTCTTTGGCTTTTTCGAGGGCAACATCCTGCACCCTAATGCTGAGTTTGTCGTAGTCATATTTTGCTTCTGCCTGATTAGCCGATGCAGCAGCCTGGTTTTTTGCAGCCAAAGCCTGCTGTTTCTGTGCGACCAGGTCGCTGCTGTCAAGTTCCACCAGCAATTGTCCTTTGGTTACTGAGTCGCCTTCGGCAGCATAAATTGTGGCTATCCTGCCTAAAATTTTTGAGCTTACGGCAACTTTATCCGCATCAACATAGGCATCGTCGGTTGTGATAAATGTTGTATACCTATCATACCATTGCCAGCCAAATATACCAATGGCTGCCACCACTATAGCCAATGCAAGATAAGCCCTAATCCGCCTGCCTTTCGGACTTTTAGTTTCTTCTGCTGTTTCCATAATTGATTTAGAAAAAGATTGATTTAATTTTTTGGTTGCAGTAACATGTTGTATTTCAACCCATTAATAAAAATTGTTGTAGCGTCGCGCAGCACTTTAATGAGGTGATCATTTTCAGCTTCTGTCATTTCTAGCCTGCTCATGCGTTTCACTTCAATTATCCTTAGTCCCTGTAAAAGATCACTGAACAACAGTGCAATTTCTTTTGCGTCTTCAAACTGTAAAATCCCCGATTCTTTACCTTTATTGAAAATTGTTGTAAGGATATCAGTCTCAAATTCCCTTATCCTGTTATAAAGTTCTGTAAATAAAGGTTTCACTTTATGATCTTCATTGAGCCTGAATTTACTCAGATTTAAAAACTTACGAAAGAGCGTATGTCTGATTTCCACTAACTCCATAATCATGGTATCTGCATCCGTTAATTCAGCAATTCGTTTTTCAATCTGGATAAAAAACTCTTTCTGCTCATTTTCAATCACAGCCTTAAAGAGATAATCCTTATCCGGATAATAATAATACAAGGATGCTTTTGACATTCCGATATCAGCAGCAATTTCCTGCATAGTTGTTTTTTCATACCCGTAAAGACCCAATCGCTTTTGGGCAGCTTTAAGAATGAAATCAACCTTTCTTTCCGGCTCTGTAGTAATTACAACTGTTTCCATTGGTTTGACACAGGCAGCTACTTAAAAAACAACTATCTGACTTTTTTGTTTAAAAAGTCAAAGGTAGATTATTTTTTAATACTGGTTGGATGTTTATTTTTTTTGAATCGGGTATTATGGTTTAAATCAACCTGCAGGATATGTTCAGAAAGGAGATATAAGATGTTCAGAAATACTTCTTTATGCTTATAATCAGCATAATCATGGATAAATATATTGGTAAGCATTTTTACCCGGCAAATAGATCAGATTATCCCGCATGGAGGCTGTATATAAAGACTATCAGTGTTTTATGAGAATTTTAAGCGGATGAAAAACGATTGGTAAGTATTTTTTAAAAAATTATCGCAGAAATGCTGCCGCTTTCGAAAAAACGCTTTCAAACCCGCGGTCGACCAGCGTTGACTTTTCCGCATTCAGGATCGGGAAAGGATTTTCGTGTGAATATTCATAAGGGAAATCCAATACATCAACATGTATAAAGCGGTTGAGTGCATTTACAATTCCGCCTGCCGGAATTACCCGGTCTTTCAGTAAAGCTACGGCTTGAACCTGTTTCTGCATTTTCTCAAATACATTTTCCCTGAACGATTTCAGGGTTCCGGCCGCAAGCATGGCTAAAAATGATCTCCCGGTTTCGGTTTGGTTCAGGGATGCCGACAGTAGCGCCGAATGGTCCATTTCGTCACCAAGTTCGCTGATATAGTAATTCCTGAGCCGCTGAAAAGCCTGTTGGTCCATGATAAGCCTCGAAACCCCGTCCATTTCTTCGAAAAAAGCACCTCCGCAGAACAGGAAAAGCCTTGCATTGGTAAACAGTCCGGAGGGGTTTCCCAGAAACAGTATCTGCGACAGGAAAGCGCCAATCGAATAAGCAAAAATATCGATGGTGGTTCCTTTTTCAAATAGCGGGTGTTCGCCGCGGTTAAGTTGCCCGGCAAGCTGAACAATGTCGGCAGCGCTTTGCTGGCCCGAAGTATAAAATCGGAGCGGGTCTTCACAAAGTCTTTCGCTGAGGGCCACGTTGGCAAAGGTCGACATGGGATCTAAGCCCAGCCTTTTCCTCCGCTCGAGCAGTACCGGCGACATAACCCTGGGATTACTCCATGCTTCGGGTGAGCGGTTCATATGAAATGCAATCGGGAATAGAATGACGGGTCTCCCGGTTTTTACAGCCAGGTAATGTGCCCAAACCAGGTATTTATTCCAGTTGCGTTCGTTCAGTCCATGCAGTAATAATATGGCTTGGCTTTGCTTGCGGGTATTGGCAGGTTTAAAAACCGGATACCTGAACCTGTAGTTTTCGGAGATGGATTCATCGGGCAGGTGGTTAAGAACTGAATGCGTGTGAATTTTCTGATCACGCTCTCCGGCCAGTACGCTTATGTTTTGCGAATCGAAATCTGCCCAAAAGCACGAGATGTCCGAACCGTGAAAATCGGTTTTATCTGCTCCCTGTTGAAAAAGTGATTTTAGTTCCTGATATTTCTGTGTGTAAGCCATCATGTGCCTTGGGTAGATTTTAATAATTTGTAACGAAAACCGCCCGGATCTGGAATATTTTCATGCTCATCTGAGGTTAACAGAACAAATCAATATTTGTATTTTGGGTAAAAATACTGCGACTTGCCAATAGCTTTCCAGTAAAGGGTTACAGGGGGTGACTGAGGGTTTAAAATGCGGAATATGGGGTAAAACCGCGGAATATGGGGTGAAATTTAAAAGTGAAAAACACTTAAAAATTATGAACATCGGGTTTCGNNGATTCTTTTTACGGCCGCATTCGCGTTGGTTTTTATAAATGTTTACGAGCCTTTCGGCGTAAATGTATGGTTCAAAATCACCCGTTGGGAGTTGCTGCTCTACTCCAGCCTCATTACGCTCACAGGTGTTCTGATCGTGGTTATCAGCCGCATTGTGATGTACTACCTGATCCAGACACGCCCGCTTAATACCTGGCACTTCCTGTTGTGGGTGCTGGCCGAAATATTGCTTATGGCATTGTTTTATTCGCTGTATATTAAGTTAATACTTCACGATGAGCGGTTTTTCCCTGACCTGATAAAACTTTCAATACAAAACACATCGCTGCTTTTGTTGCTTCCGTATTCCGTGTCGTGGCTATATTTTTCATGGAAAGATAAAAACCTGGCTATTGCCCGTATGGTGCAGGGTCAGGCAGTAAACGATACTTCAAAAAGGATGGTGCCTTTTACCGATGAGAAAGGCGTACTGCGGTTTTCGGTTAAAATGGAAAACCTGCTTTACCTCGAAGCATCAGATAATTACGTGAGTATTTATTACCTCAACCAGCAGAATGTAAACCGGTTTATGCTTCGCACTACGCTAAAAAATATTGAAGAGGAAATGAGCAGCAGGGATTTGGTGCGTTGCCACCGCAGCTACATGGTAAACTGCGAAAAGGTGAGGGTGATACGCCGCGGAAAGGACGGTGTTCGTCTCGAGCTGGATTTGCCATCAGCTATCGATATCCCGGTAACAAAAACATACCTCGAAAATGTGATGAAGGCGTTCTCTCATTTTTCGCAGCCCGATTAAACCATGCCTGCTAAGGGTTGTGCGTAACCCATCAAAAAAATCTTTACCCCCAGAATTCCAGTAAATCGTTTAGTGTCTCCCTGCGCCGGAGCACTTCAAAATTATTGCCCATCTCATAATAGCCGATTACCAGAGGCATTTGCCGGCTGTTGTACCGCGACCACATGCTCAGGGTATAAGCACCCGCATCGTGAAGTATCAAAAAATCACCTTCCTCCACAACGGGAAGTTCAATATCAGAAGCCAGCACATCACCGGCAAAGCAAAGTGGTCCGGCAACAGTATATGTTGTGGGGTCGATGCCTGTTTTTAGGTGACCATGCTTATCGGTAACGGTAATATGGTGATGCCAGTCGGAAGGATTATAACATTTTCGCAGGAAAAGGTCGGCGCCCACATGGGTAATAATGATATTGTAACCGGGTTCGCGCTTTACATATTCAACCTTTGAGGCTACCCACCCGGCGTTTGCATAGATGTAACGGCCGTATTCGGTAATGATGCGATATTGACCGCTGAAAAGTTCTTTACAGCTGCTTTGCAGCATCTGGGCAAATTGCTGCATGTTCACCGGCTCAATACCGGGGTAGTACGATACGGGAAGCCCTCCGCCGATATCGAAATTCCAAATCCGGTTTGGCGCCGATTTCTGTTGGAGCATAGCATTCACTTCGAGGCTGAGATCAAGCACCTTACGTATTCCTTCAATTAAAAGGGGCACCGGGCAACCCTGTGAGCCGATATGAACATGAATGCCTTGCAGCCACGGGTATTGAAGGTAGCATTGCAGAATTTTGTCCCGGTTTTGGGCCAGGGGGATTCCGAATTTTGAAATGCCATCGGCCACGCTGGTTGTTTTTATGCGCCCGGGCCCTACCTGTGGATTAATCCGCAGCCCGATGACGCTGCCTGATTTAATAGTTTTCAGAATTTCCGCTATGCGCCCCAGTTCTTCGAAGGAATCGGCATTGAGGCACACCCCCGTTTTGAGGGCATATTCAAGTTCTTCCCTTGTTTTGCAGGGCGAATCGTAAACTATGTTATCAGGGTTAAAACCGGCTTTTCCGGCAAGGAAAAGTTCGGGCAGGCTGGCTGCTTCGGCACCGGTGTGCAGGTTATTTGCAAACGATAGAATTTTCAGAAGCGGGTTGGCCTTTACAGCCACGGCATGCAGTGTGTCCGCAGGGAATACACGTTTTAATTCCTCAACCCGGGCCTTTATGGTAGTAAGATCGTAAAGCAGTACTGCGCTGTCGTCGGGATGCAGTAATCCGGGATGGGAGAGGGCTTGGGCCAGCTTACGGGATATTTCCGCCTGCGATAGTCTTGATTGAATCATAACCTGGTGATTTTGGGTTACCCGCTAAATTTTAGACATTTCTGGAAGTTTGTGTTAAGTGCTGGNNGTGCTTATTGTTGAGTGTTTAGTGGAGGTTGCGGGGTATGCCGTGGTGAGCAATAGCCTGTTTGTGGAGTTTTTAAAACAAAATCCCTGACAAGCGGGTAGGTAGAATGGGTACTTTGGGTTTTCCTCATCCGGTAGTCCCCGACCAGGTTTTCGTGCAAATCAGCAACCGATAAGTCCGGGAGTCGTTTTCTGTTCATTTTAAGTGATTTGTACAAGTCGGAACCCAGGCAAAGATACCGTATTCCGGGGGATTAACAATTTTGCATCCCGGGTAACCTGTTATTTTCGGATTGGCCGGAATCTGAATTGGATTATCCAATAATCCATTTCCGGGCTGGGATTTATGCACACGCTTCCGAATAATATGCAGATTCAGCCCGGATCAGGTTTATTTCCGCCTTTATTTTCGTAATTTTATCATTGCTTAATACTAACAACATGACAAAGGAAAAGGATGACAAAGACCTGGCTCCGTACCTGGTGTTTGAAGGAACAGCCTGGGAAGCCGGCCTGCTGAAGAGCATACTCGAAGATAATGAAATTGAAACGATTATAGATCAGGTTATGTCGCTTCCATGGAATGTTATTCCTACAACCGGGGCACAGGCAAAGGTGTTTGTGGCTTTTAAAGACCTGGAGCAGGCCAAAACCATTGTTGATGAATTTTTTACCAACATGGAAAAGGAAAATACAGGCGAAGAACCGGAATAGTTGTAAACATAATTTTGCGCATTCCCTGGATTCCTTGTATATCCCGGATATTGGTTTGCCGGATTTTGAAATGTTGCGGGTTACTATGTTCTGGTCCCCGACTGAAAGCTCATGTGAAAAAGGCTGCAAATGGCTCTTTTTAGTACTTTTACCGCTCGGTTCAAAAGCCCGGAGCACATCATGGATTCAGTAAAACTCCTTGTAAACATTGTAGTATCAGGAATTAATGTATTTATTTTAGCACGTTATATTTACCTGCTCTACCATAAAAAAATAAGCCCTTCGCTGGCTATGTGGACATTTTTCTCNNGTAGCCATTCTGGTATGGGGCGATAAGTCAACACGCTTCAACCGCTTTGATGTGGGATGCCTGTTGGCGGTAATGGCAATCCTGGTTTTCTGGCTTGTTTCGAATAACCATGTGGTAACCAATTATGCAGTACAAAGCATAATGGTAATTTCGTATTTCCCGGTATATGCGCGTATGGCCAGCCAGAAACAGAATACCGAAGCATTCTCCGTTTGGATTCTGATGATGGCCGTTGCCGGTATTTCGCTGCTGGCAAGCAAAGGCTGGCTTGCATCGGTGTATGCCATCAGGGCAATTATCTGCACAGGAACACTTTTGCTGCTGATGTTGCGTATTGAGTTGAAGGCCAGGAAAGCAATGAAAACCTCAGATCTTTAAAAAACATCGATTGTTTATGCCCGGCATTGCTTCTGCAAATGCCTGGTAGTGGCTATCAGCAGTAAAACAATTTCCACGGCAAGCCAGGCTGTGAGTAAAAGTATAGCCGGGAGAAGGGAACTGAAGTCAATATCGAACTGGAACTGTTGTTTCTGGAATTTCCAGGTTCCATCCTCATTTACCATCACACCGGTGAAACGTAAAGGAATTACAAGCAGTTTTGAAAGATCAAATTTTACAAAACCCCTGGCCGAAAACCAGGCTGTGCCTCCGTTTGATGAAATATGGGCACTGTCCATAGCAAACCGGCAGTCGCCCCACGACTCCCAGTCGCTTTTTACCAGTTCACCTGCCTGCTCGTAGCCAATGTATATTTCGCCGGGCATGGTGCCGGCAACAAGCAGATTTTCTTTTGAATACAGGGAATGCAAAAAA
>DGQJ01000242.1:0-2033 GCA_002389705.1 Bacteroidales bacterium UBA4417 | reverse complement strand
GTGGAACCCGCTGTTTCATGAATTCGTTAAAGCTGGAATGGGGATTTGAGCAAAGCCATACTCCGGTACCATATTCCCTGGCCAGCGGATTCTCTATTTTACCAATGATCCGGCAATCGGCAAACAATGTGCTTACATCTTCGCCGAGTTCATTGTTAATGTAAACAAGGCTTGTAATTTCATGGTCAGGATTTCTGGGGAACCAGTAGAAAAAGCTTTCCGAAAAGCATTCAGGTTCGGGTAAATTGTATTTTTTGCCTATAACCATGATTGCCCCGGCCTGACCATAGTTTTCGGCATAAATTATACTTGCCTTTTTATCAGTAACCAGGCTATAGGCTTTAGCGGTAATAGCGGCCAGTTCGTCCCAGCCAAGCATATCGGCATAATCCTGCGGTAAACTGTGTATGCGGCCATCTTCCCAGCGAAGAGCCATGTCAAAGCCAGCCCTGTCTTTTGCGCCGGCAAAAAATCCGGCAAGTTTATCGGCTTTGTATACCGGTATCCCCATAGGTAAAATGGGTATTGACAAGAGCAGCATGAGTACCGGGAGCAGAATTTTAACAACATTTCTTTTCAGAATGCGTTCCCAGAAAACACCCCCGGCTGCAATCCAGAGTGGGAATAACCCCAGGGTATAATAACTTTTACCCCTGAGCAATGCCAGGATGAACAACACAATAAAGCTGGCAATAATTAGTGGCCGATATGGTTTCAGGCTTCTGCCGAAAATCATAAAAATAATGCCGGGTACGAAAATTAATATGGCAACAGAACCCATAAACAGTTGGTCAGTGAAAAATGACATGCGGTTTACGTGCACCAGTTGGGTATTGTTCAAAGCCTGCATGTGAACCAGTACCGGGAATTGATTTTTAACCTGCCAGATTAAATTAGGCAGAAAGACCACAAATGCAATAAGAATGGCCATATAGAATGCTCTACGTGTGAAGAAGCTGCGATACGGTGAGATAACAAAGGCAACCAGGATAGCAAAAATCTCCAGGGCCACCAGGTATTTGTTCAGAAGCCCGAACCCTGCAGCAAGCCCGAGCAGGAGAAAGTATGTATCAGACTTTGTATTTATCCATCGTAAGGTGAGCCAGAAAATAAGACTCCAGAATGTTATATCGAAACAAACCGGCTGAAAAAGGCTGAAGCCCCGCAGGTTTAACGGAGTAACCAGCAAGGCAAGTGCAACTAAAACCTGGGCATACTGTTTGCCTTTAAGTTCCCTGGCGATAGCTGCACCGAGGATTATGAGAACTGCGCTCAGCAATATGGGTATTATCCTGGCCGATAATAGCGAGTACCCCGAAATGTGAATCATAAGCCAGGCTACAAAACCGGTAAATGGAGGTACCGATGCATACCCGGCAGAGAGATGCTGTCCAAGGGAAAAGTATAGTAATTCGTCGCGGTGAAATCCCAGCGTATTATAAAAAGCCAGGTGAAAAAACACATTAAAAATAGCAATCAGTAACACCCATGGCGAAAGACGATCAGTTGCATTTTTCATAGTTACACATTCATAAATAGCAGGTTAATAATTTTAATGCACCGGCAACTAATCTGGTTGTTATGATTTTTGATAAAACCAGCCATGTAATTATGCCATTTTCCTGTAAAGATAAATGGTTTCATATTTCGTGATACACATGAAAAATAACAAAGTATTCCCCGGCTTACAGCCGGAGCCATCCGGCAGCGAGGAAAGTGGACAAAATCATGCAAGCTGGTAAGAGGGAAGATAACCACATTAAAAAAATGATTCCATGTATCCCCATGCTGAACCTGATAGAAGCAAATGTCTGTATTTAGTCCTGAGGGGCTTGTTTTTTCTTCACAAGGTAGCTGGTTACAAATAACAGTCCTATCAGGAAGAACGGGAATGTAATCATCATTATAATGCCAAGGCTCATACTAACCGAATGGTTCATGGCATAATTGTGGGTGTAAATAAATGGGCTGAGTCCCAGCCCCAGCAACATAAAAACAATACCTCCGACCAGTTCCCATCGCCAGGCAACTAC
>DGQJ01000174.1 GCA_002389705.1 Bacteroidales bacterium UBA4417 | reverse complement strand
GTAAAACCTGATTTCAAAATCAGCATTGCGGTGCAATACCGTATATTTCTGTTCTTCGGTGCGCTTTGCCGACATCAGTGTAAAAGATTGGAAGAATACAAAAATCACAACCAGAACTGCGATCACAAGGGTAACTGATTTCATAGGTTGGGAATCTTTGGTTTATTGATTAACATACAGGAAGCTGATTTGTTGAAACCATCCGGATTTTCAAAAAGCTGCACCTCGCAAAACCGGTTCCCGGTCTGAGCATGCCTGGTGCGATGCGTTTTCAGGTTCTTTTTTACGCAGGAAGCAAATTTTCCTTTTTATTATTTTATTCAGGCAGGCTTTACCCTTAGCTTTGCATAAAAAACAAAAATATATGAGTAAAATCATTCGTATCCTTTTAGCCTGCTTTGTTGCGCTTGCAGGACTAATTACTCCTTTTAGCGTGAAAAGTGCCATCCGTCTTCCGGCCCTGATAGGGAATAATATGGTTTTGCAGCAAAATGCGACCATTAATGTATGGGGCTGGGCCGATGCCGGCGAGAAAGTGGTGATACAGGCCAGCTGGCAGAACGCACCTGTAATTACCTCCACTTCAGCCGCGGGCAACTGGAAAACTACCCTCACAACGCCCGGAGCCGGTGGACCTTATAAAATGACCATTTCCGGGAACGATTATACAATAACCATCGGGAACATCATGATAGGGGAGGTTTGGGTGTGTTCAGGCCAATCGAATATGGAGTTTACGATGCGGGGGCTCGGAGGATGGAAAAACTATAAACCCGAAGTAAACAGTGAGGTAGCCGGTGGCAAATATGCCAATGTTCGTTTGTTTACGGTCGGAAGGGATACTTCGGCTGTGCCGCTGGCCAACTGCAAAGGCAACTGGCGTATAGCCGATACAACCACTGTAAATGATTTCAGTGCTACAGCATGGTTTTACGGTGCTTACCTGAACGAAAAACTAGGGGTGCCGGTCGGACTCATTTCCACAGCCTGGGGCGGAACGCCTGCCGAGGTATGGACCCCGGTTGAAAGCATAAAGGCAGAACCTGACCTGGGCTTTTACCTGAACCATTATAACGGGAGCCAGTGGTGGCCCGGAACAGCTGGCGTTTTGTACAATGCCATGATCCACCCACTGTTAAATTATACCATCAAAGGAGCCATCTGGTACCAGGGCGAATCCAATAAAATGGATGCCAGGCTTTACCCGGCCCTGATGAAAACCCTGATCACTTCCTGGCGGAATGCCTGGGCATTGGGTGATTTTCCTTTCTATTACGTACAAATAGCTCCCTTTGCTTATGAGGAACCTTATGCAGGGGCCTTATTACGCGAAGCCCAGCTGAAATGCCTTTCAATACCCAACACAGGTATGGCTGTAACCATGGACCTGGTTGATAATATCAATGATATCCATCCCAAAAACAAACGCGATGTGGGCAAAAGGCTTGCGCTCTGGGCCCTGGATAAAACATACGGCAAAACAGGAGAAAGTTTTTCGGGTCCTGTCTATACGGATATGAAAGTATCGGGTAATGAACTTATCCTTTCATTTCAATATACGGAACGTGCGCTTAAACTGGTTAGCAACGCGAATAATAATTTCACCATTGCCGGTGCCGACCGTGTGTTTTACCCGGCAACGGTTAAGGTGATGGGCGAAAAACTGGTGCTCTACTCACGGAAGGTTAGTAAACCTGTTGCTGCCCGGTACGCCTTTACCAATACATCGCAAGCCACGCTTTTCAACGCTTCGGGCTTGCCGGCGCCGTCCTTCCGCACCGACGACTGGGACCTGATTACCAGCAGCGTGGTACTACAGCCACAAGTAGATGCCCAAACGGGAAAAATGATGTACCAGCTTTCGGTTTCTGCCAGGGAAACTGATATTTATTACGATTATAATAAGGTCCCTACCAAAAATGCTCCCCGTTTCCTGTCGCCCATACCGGCTGGCAAAACAGGAACATTGTATGCCGTACCTGCACGTGATGGCTATTTGTCGGCATACATCAGCAGTTGGAAACTGGTGGGTAACAAAGCACTTGGTGCTGTAATTACTTCCCGGGAGACAGATAAAAACATTTCCGGGAACTTAATTTCACTTGCAGATGGTGTGCTTGGAAATGCCGGCAGGCGCGATGCCGGCTGGATGGGATTAGAGGGCAACGACCTGGATATCGTGTTGGATATGAGAACCCTGCAAACGGTGAAAAATATAAAATGTAATTTCCTGTCGGATAACAATGATTGGGTTTTCCTGCCGCGGTTCGTGCAGGTGGAGGTTTCCAATGATGGAATAACGTACCGCAAGGTCGGCGAAAGTTCATTTTCTTCTGATAAGGAATTGAAAGGATTTACCGTGAAGCCCCTGACTTTTGCTGTGAATGGAAAGGCACGGTTTATAAAATTTGTAGCCCGCAACCAGGGTATTTGCCCGGCCTGGCATCCCGGGGCAGGGAATAAGTGCTGGCTGTTTTTGGATGAGATAGTGGTAGAATAGTAGGATGTTGGATGTCGGATGTCGGAT
>DGQJ01000045.1 GCA_002389705.1 Bacteroidales bacterium UBA4417 | reverse complement strand
CCCACTATTGGCAATACTAATGTTAGGCGCTTTTAAGTTCTTTATGTCCACACGCAGCACAAAAGGATGCTTGCGGCGTTCTATAAGGTTTTCCGCACTTTTCACATGGCGGACCATATTGGGCAATCCTATGATGCATTATAACATTTGGTTCTGTTTCGTCCCAACCAGTTAATTCCTTGTAAAAATCTAAGAGAGGTTTGAAACGAACTAGGCGTCCACCTTCTCGATTAATGTCCCTAATAGCTTCACCGTATAATTCGTACGCTTTTGCATAGTGCTCTTCATTAAGCATTGGAACTTCCATTTTGCATCTCCAGCACCAAAGCAGTTTCATTCTTTTATTTCCTCAACTTGTGTGTCAATAATTTGTTTCATCAGGATGAAAGAAAACTTTACGCCTTCTCTTTCCGAAATAATTTCCTTTAAAAATATTTTCGACTCCTCTGAATATTCAGGTGGAAATGCGATAGTCAAATAGGTCATTCTCTTTTTATCAGCTTCCCAAAACCTATATTTTACTTCTGGTTTCCCTTCGTATTTCTTAAGGAATTTATCAATGGTTTGTCCTTCTTTATACCAGTTTATGATTGGTTTATTTATCCAAACTTCGTCCCACTTTGTAAAAAAAGGGAAGTGTGAAACGACATTTCGAACGAATTTAAAAAGCTCACTTCCTATTTCTGATTCCATGGGTGGTCGAGCCGTTTTAAGTTTTTTGATTACCCATTTTATCGGTTCATAATTTAGTAATTCAGCATAAATCGAATATGCTTGTTTAATTTTGGAAAATCTTTCCCAATTATCTTTTTCCCAAAATGAATCATTCATGACTTCGTCAAACAAGTCGTAAAAGCGATTGTAAGCTAAAGTCAGGAATTGTAATTCTGATGCTGTTGGTTTTAT
Organism: Bacteroidales bacterium UBA4417; assembly: GCA_002389705.1. GTDB lineage: Bacteria > Bacteroidota > Bacteroidia > Bacteroidales > UBA4417 > UBA4417. The sequence continues at coordinate 16,492 of DGQJ01000045.1, read as the reverse complement.
AGAGTTGTCCATTGTAATTGCGCCTAACACTTAAATATACGACACTTCAACGCAATCACGATAAAACAGATGTTGATGTTTTATAAATTAAGATTCGCTGGAAAAATTATTATTACAGCAATACAATACTATTAAACCTGTATTCGAAAATATTGAGTACTAGGGGGTGAAAAACACCTCCTCCTTAATCTACACATTCTATAAATTAGCCGTTAAAAGGCATTATCTATAACCATGATACAAATCTCCAAACCAAATTCCCTCTACGACCTGGCTTTCAGCTATCTCATTGGATTAGACCAAGTCTACAAAGTTCAAATTCTCAATATGACAAATACTACTGAATTATCTATTTTATTCACCGATGCACTCAGTTATGAAGCATACGAAATATGTGCTGAAATAAAAGCTATTCTCCACGACAGGGGAGAACAGTTGCCCAGTCACTAGTAAATTGTTCTTCCAGCGCTCAAAAAATCTTATTTTTACGGCAATGAAAACTTCTCTTTCATATCTTCCCCAAATAAAGCAAGACCAAATTCTGCAAATTGTAGATGTAATTAAAACCGTTGCTAGCCCTGAAAAAATAATTCTGTTCGGTAGCTATGCAACTGATACATGGGTAGAGGACCAATATTTTGAAAATGATACTCATTATGAGTATTTAAGTGATTTCGATATCCTAGTGATTACAAATAATTCCCCCGAAAAGGAATTTCTGGTTATTGATAAAATAATAAATAAAACAGAAAGGCTATTTAAAACGCCTGTTAACCCTATCATTCATGACATCTCTTATGTGAATGAGGGACTAGAAATTGGACAGTATTTTTTTACTGATATTGTAAAGGAGGGAGTTCTACTTTATGATCAAAATAAGGCTGAACTAGCCAAACCCAGGGAGTTAACGAGTATCGAAATGGCAAGTATTTCCCAGAGGTATTACGATACATGGTTTAACGATGCGGCAGATTTTATGGATGCTATTCTACTTTATCAGAAAAAGGGAAAACTTAGAAAAGCAGCATTTTTGTTGCATCAAGCTGCTGAACATTTCTATAATGCCATTCTATTAGTATTTACCGGCTATAAACCAAAGACTCATAATCTAGATAAACTTCGTCACTATGCAAAGCATATTTCAATGGAGCTATTCATGATATTTCCTTTTCCAGCTAAGGATAAAGAAGAGGAGCATTTGTTTAATCTTATTAAAAGAGGTTATATTGATGCCAGATACAAGGAGGATTATGTTATTACAGAGGAAGAAGTTCAGAAATTAATTGATAAGGTGAATGAAATGGAACGAATAATTAACGTTCTGTCACTACAGAAAATAAAATCTTTGACTGAAAAAGGATAAAATTATTTATCTGATATAGTTGTTACTTTTTCCTTTTTGTATAGACATTGTTACGTCCAGATTTCTGAAATGACAATTTTCCCTCCGTTACTAAACGTTTTAATACTACAGAAGTGTTGGTAGATTGAGCCTTTATTTTATATTCCTCAAGCAGATAGGTTAGGACATCACTCACTTGCTTTGGAGAAATAAAAAAATCGGTTTCAATTGCTAGTTTTCTTATTCTTTTTGTAAGTAGAGTACTATTTAATCTTTGGGGGGAAAGTTTGAACCTTGGTTTTATTTCAAATTCAAGATTGAAAATTTCTGCAGGATGCACTCCAATAGCTTTAGCAATTTCAATAATATGGCTTATATCAGTATTGCTTCCATTTTCAATAGCTACAATTGTTTTCCGTGTGAAGCCAGTCATGAATGCAATGTCTTCGATACTGAATTCTGTAGCTGCTCGTAAGGCTGCCACCTGCTTTCCAATCTTCTTTAAATCTTTTTTGTTCTGATAATTTCCCACCGGACAAAAAGACAGATGTTATATAAAACATTATATGTCCTAAAATATCCGATATGATATTAAATTAAAATTCTTATATTTGACTTGAACTTTATTCAATCTCATTACTGCGGACCTGAGAAATCCAGTTTAATGAGATTGAACCAACCATATAACTTATTAAGAAGCGGCAGCCTGTTTTGCTACAGGGGCATTTTCTCAGGTCTCAGTAATGAACCAATAGGCTCCGCTTCTTATAACTTCACCCCGCCTATGGATCCTGCTATCCATCAGCTTATTGCCAGCATCAATACTTACCAGCGCTTATTACACAGATATGCTACGCACATCGTAAAGAATAAACTCGTGGCCTCCCTCATAGTACAGGAGGTATTGTACAAATACAGCCAGCAAGTGGCTGTTATTCCACCAAAAGATATCAGGTCATTCTTACAACAAAGCACCCAACAATGCTGCCAGCAGTGGCTGGCCACAAAAAGCAAAACCCTATACCTGCGCAAACCAAAGAACCCAACCTAGCAATAGGAAGGGTAGCCAATATGCTTTGCGGCAGATAGTCGGGTTAACTAAAGTACCCGTTCTGCCTGCCCATGCTGTTTGTTTACCCCCGTTTGTTAAAGCATATGATCATGGAGTAAGACCGCTATACATCGACACACTTGCTATTATCGACCAACTCCCGTGCTATTGCTTAAGCCCTGTTGATTCGGGGTGTCTCACTCTTTTATTCACTTAAACTTACTTGCAATGAAGCTTATTTTTTGCATACTGGCATTGCTATGCCCGTATGTATATGGCCTTGCTCAACCTATACCACCGCAGAAAGGAGGATTAGCATTGGGAGATATCATGCAGGATATGCCTTTAGATAACCTGCAAAACTATCCCATAAAAAAGACTCAATTTTCTAACTTTAAAAAGGAACTTACCATCATTGATTTTTGGGCTACCTGGTGCGCTTCCTGTGTAGCCAGCTTCCCCAAACTGCAAAGCCTGCAAACCCAATATGTAAAGCAGCTGCAACTGCTGATGGTCAATGGTTCGCCCGGCGAAGATGACCAAAAGGTAAATGCATTTTTCAAACGACGCAAAATAAAGACAGGCCAGGAGTTTACCCTGCCTTACTTGTTGCACGACAGCATTTTTTCCCAACTCTTCCCTCATCAAACCATTCCACACTGTGTATGGATCGATGCGAATAACCAGGTAATTGCTATCACAGAAAGCAGTGAGGTAACAGCTGCAAATATTGAACAGGTGCTGGCCGGAAATAGGCCGCTACTGCCATTCAAAGATGATGCACTCCTGTTTAACAATGAAACAGACGAACTGCTACCTGCTGGAGCGGGGGAAGAGAACGGCTTACTGTACCGTTCTATAATAATGGCTGGCAAAAAAGAATTGGGCAGCAAGGTATATTTTGAAGAGGCTGCAAACGGCCTCGTTAAAAAATTACGGGTTACCAACTATTCCCTGCTGGGCCTGTACCAGCTAAGCAACCCAAAAATCTTTCAGTATGGATACAACCGGCTCGTAATGGATTCCATCATAGAAAGCCTTTTTGCTCCGCAACCAGGCGGAGGAAGGGGAAAATACTTTTCTTATGAATTGCAAACCAATCCCATTACCCGCCAGGAAGCCATGCAAAATATGGGCCTCGATTTACAACGATATTTTGGTGTAACAGCCGTGACGGAAGAAAGGTTGACTCCCTGTTTTGTAATGACTGCAGGAAAAGAAATAGCACAACTCCACACTAAAAACGGCAAGCCTGCTACACAACTGGATAGCGGAAATGTCCGCAACTATATAAGCAATGGAAAGCCGCAAGAACTTCGGGGCATTCTGGAAATGCTACTGGCAACACCGGTGATAGATGAAACAGGATTAACAGGAAACATTGACCTGGAATTTCCTCCTGGGTTTTTGAAAATGGACACAGAGCAACTTACATCCTTTTTAGCCGGCCAGGGTATTGTTTTGCTGCAATCTGAAAGGAAGTTAACCCTATCCCGCTTAAAATCCACGAAACATCATTAACCAAACATTTAACTACACTGAATATGAAACAATTTTTGAATAGTTGCGTTTGTCTATTACTCTGCCTTTGCATGGCGGGAACGACCATGGCGCAGGCACCGGCTGAATTTATTGATGTAAAAGGAATGGTGCTGGATGAAAAGAATAGCCCGGTACTGGCGAGCATAGTAGTGAAGGGTACCAAAATAGGTACAGCCAGCAATGAGGCTGGCGCCTTTGAATTGAAACAGGTAAACAGGAATGCTGTACTGGTGATCAGCGGTGTGGGCATTGATACCCGGGAAATACCGGTGAACGGCAGAACCAACCTGGGCAATATTATGGTGAGCAGTGACATTGGCAACAATGAAGAAGTAATTGTTAGCGCCAGTACCGGTTATCAGACCTTGAAGCCCAATGAAATAAATGGGTCGGTTGTAGTAGTCAACAACAAACAACTAAACCAGCAAACGGGAACGAACATTTTGAAAAGGCTGGATGCGGCTGTAAGTGGGCTTTTGTTCAATACAGGGAAAACCAATGACAACCCGCAAAATAAAACAGGCATCAGCATCCGGGGTCTAGGCACCATCAGCGGCCCGCTGGACCCTTTAGTAGTAGTCGATGGTTTTATTTACGAAGGAAATATTGAGAATATCAATCCCAACGATGTAGAAAACATCACTGTATTAAAAGATGCAGCGGCATCCTCCATCTGGGGAGCCAGGGCGGGTAACGGAGTGATAGTTATAAGCACAAAGAAAGGCAGCCTGCAGCAAAAAATGCAGGTGAGTGTCAGCAGTGGTATCATTGTTACTGAGCGGCCTGATCTGAGCACCATACCACAGATAAATACCTCCGATTTTATTGAAGTAGAACAACTGCTTTTCCGGCGGGGTTATTTTAACAGCAGGATAAATTTTACGCCCTACCTGGCATTAACGCCTGCCGTGAGAGTTTTTTTGCAAAGGCGAATGGGATTGATATCGTCCGCCGATTCTGCTTCAAAGATTGATGCGCTAAAAAATACAGATGCCCGCAGTCAGTATGAAAAGCTGGTGTACCGCACCGCATTAGTACAGCAACATTATATGAGCCTTAGGGGCGGCGGGCAGAGCAATGCCTACACTTTTGCTGCCGGCTACGATAACAGCACCGGTAACCTGCGTGAAACTTATAAGAAACTAAACCTCCGGCTGGCCAACCAATTCCAATTGCATAAGCGCATACGGCTGAACATGGAAACCTATTACACGCACAGCGATGCTTTAACCGGCCAGCGCCCCTATGGTACCACAAGAGCGGCCAACCGGGCATTCAGTTATCATAGCCTGGTGAATGAAGACGGCAGCCCGACAGGCATCGATCTTAATTACAACACCGCCATAACAGATACCTTGCTCAACGGTCGCCTGCTGGACCAGCGTTTTTACCTGTTGGAGGACTACAAACACAACCGCACCAACAGCCGTTTGCAGGAACTCAATTCAAACATCGGCGTTAACTTTATAATAGCTGGATCTCTAAACCTGGACATAAGATACCAGTATCAGCTGCAACACACACAGGCAGAAAAAATTGCCGGCAAAAAGAGCTATGAAACAAGAGAACTCATCAATGCTTTCACACAGTTGAATCCCGCCACAAGAGCATTAAAATATATTGTACCTGTGGGTGACATACGCACCCTTTCAAATACGAGGATAGGTTCACAAACATTCAGGGCACAGCTCAATTTTAATAAAAGATGGGGGAGGCACCGTTTGAATGCCATTGCGGGTACAGAAACACGGGAACAAAAATCGAATGGAGACAGTTATACCACCTATGGATATAACGCAGACCCTTTAACAACAGGGCTGGTAGACATGCTCGGTATTTATACCGATCCTATAACAGGTGCCAGCCAATCACTTGGTGGCCGACCAGGCGCATCCAGCACAGTGCAACGCTTCACAGCTTTATATTCCAACGCCTCCTGGTTATGGAAAGAAAAGTACAGCCTGAGCGCCAGCGCCAGAAGGGATGGTTCCAACATTTTTGGAGCCAAAACCAATGACCGCTTTAAGCCTTTGTGGTCTGTAGGTGGTAGCTGGAGCATCAGCCGGGAACGCTTCTTTAGTGTCGGCTGGATGGATGATCTGCGCCTGAAATTATCTTATGGGCATAGTGGCAATGTTGACCTTAGCCGCACCGCTATACCTATTGCTTCGCTTATTGGCCCGGATATTTACACCAACCTGCCATTTAGCAATATCCGCCAGATCAATAATCCCTCGCTGAGATGGGAGCAGGTAAGACAATTCAATGCAGGGGTAGAGTTTGCCGCCCTGAACAACAGGATTTCCGGCTCATTGGATTGGTACAGCAAGCAGGGAACAGATTTATACGGGCCTGTAGAATGGGATTATACGGGCTTCGGTAGTAGCAGTATCATTATTCAAAATGTTGCAGATACCAAAGGCAGGGGAGTGGATCTTATTTTAAATTCCAAGAACCTGGTGGGTGTCGTTAAATGGACCAGCAGCCTGCTCCTCGGCTATAATAAAACAGTTACCAAAAGATATTTTGGGCCGTCGGCAAACAGCCAGCAGGCCTTACTCGGCGGCGGAAATAAAATAACTCCCATTGTCGGAAGAGATGTGTACGGCATCATGGCGTACAAGTGGGGTGGGCTGGATACGCTCGGTAACCCGCAAGGCTATCTAAACGGTAACCTTAGTAAGGATTATTACGCTATGAGCCAGGAAGCGGCCACAGGAACCAATCTCCAATACTTTGGCTCCGGCACACCCCGTGTTTTTGGTGCTATACAAAATACGGTTGCCTATAAAAATTTTACCCTAACGCTAAGTGTTACAGCAAAGTTGGGTTACTATTTCGTTAAACCTGCCNNCGCAGGTGGCAGAAGCCTGGGGATGAATTAACGACGGATGTACCCGCCTTTTATTATCCTAATAACCTGGAGCGGGACTACTTCTATTCCAGTAGCAGCGTCCATGTGTTGAAAGGCGATCACCTGCGGTTGCAATATATAAATTTCACTTACATGCCGGTTATTAAAAAGGAAAAAGCCCTTAAGGAACTGCAGCTGTATGCCAATGCAGCCAACCTCGGAATATTGTGGAAAGCCAATGGCAAAAACATTGACCCCGATTATCCGAGAGGCCTCGCACCCTCAAAAGCCTGGTCATTCGGCGTAAGAGCTAATTTTTAATCAACAAAAAAATTAAAATGAAAAAATATATAATAGTCCCGCTTATCATTTTTCTTATCCTGCCCTCATTGCAGTCCTGTAAAAAATACCTGGACGAAAAATCTGATGCGGCACTGGTAGTACCTTCTACGATTGCCGATTTTCAAAATTTACTGGATGACGGCAATACGATGAACTACAGCATGCCATCCTTAGGAATAGCTTCTGCTGATGATTACTTTATTGATAATGCTGCCTACAATTCCAAATCAATACTGTTTCAACATATTTACAAATGGGCACCATATCCCTACAAGTTCCAAAACGACTGGTCATACTGCTATAAAGCAATTTATAGCAGCAACCTTTGCCTGGAAAGGCTTGCGCTATTGCCCCGCACGGATGCCAATGCTGGTGAATGGGACAACATAAAGGGTAGTGCGCTTTTTTATAAAGCTTATCGGCATCTTGAACTGGCGCTGCTATTTGCTAAAGCTTACGATGAGTCTACGGCGGATAGTGATCTGGGAATCGTATTAAGACAAGGCACCGATTTTTTGCAGGCTTCTCTAAGGTCTACGGTCAGGGGATCCTATCAAAAGATTATAGATGATACAAAACTTGCAGCTGGTTTATTGCCGGATGAAGCCCTGGTGGCCACCCGTCCTTCCAGGTGTGCAGCGTATGCTCTGCTGGCCCGCACTTACACGGCTATGAGGATGTATGACAGTGCCGGGAAATATGCCAACTTATCATTGGTGATCAGGAGCAGTCTGATGAACTATAACGATGCTGCGGTGGTAAGTCGTTCAGCACCCAATCCTTTCAGGATATTTAATTCAGAAGTGATTTTTCATGGAACCGCCAGTGTCTGGGTTACGCTGCACCATCCCTCCTCGGGCCCTGCAAAAATTGATACTGCACTATGGGGGTTATATAATATGAATGACCTTAGAAGAGAAGCGTTTTTTACTCCTGTAGCCGGCTATCAGCGATTCAAAGGCAGTTATTCTGGTAGCGCCAGCAATCTTTTTAGTGGTCTCGCCACAGATGAAATGTTGTTGACAAGGGCAGAATGCAAAGCACGAGAAGGAGACAAGGTTGCTGCACTAAACGATCTTAATATCTTACTGCAGCAAAGGTATGCGCCTGTAAATTTTGTTCCGGTAGAAGCTTCTACCGCCGAAGCTGCCCTGGACAGCATTTTGCTGGAGCGGCGAAAAGAATTATTGTACAGGGGAAGTCTTCGCTGGATGGATGTGAAACGGTTGAACAAAGAGGGAAGAGATATTATTATGAAACGTATGGTGAACAACGAGCTATTTTCAATGCCTCCTAACGATAAGCGGTTTGCCTTGCAGATTCCGGATGATGTCATTCAACTTTCGGGTATGCAACAGAATTAATAGGAATAAAAAAAGCTGCATTTGCAGCTTTTTTTATTTGGAAGGATCATTATGGGTTGGCCCTGTTGACGATTTGTTGTGCCTGAGCAGAACTTACGTAAGCCACCCCGCTGGCAGATTCAGCCGCCTGGATATCAGCACTGCTGGAAAGCGTGGTTCCGGAATAATGCGCATCTGTCACCCTTATTTTACAGGCTCTTGCACTCCCGGAAGGACAATCGTTCATGTCCAGGACACGTACCCATTTGCTTTCATCCTGCACATTGGCAATGGTTGGCAAATAGTTATCACTGTCAAACTGGAAATAGGCATCCACCAAATTGCCTGCATTGTTCGCTGGTGTGGTAAATGCGGCAGCACCTGCGGCCAGCACAATGGCCAATAGGCCAAAGATTAAACGTTTCATAAATGTTGATTTTGTAATGAAATAATGTTGTTGACAACCGGCATTTCTTTCGAAATGTTTTTGATGAATAAATGTTGCTTACTCTTAAAGGTTTTCAGCTTACTCCCTTGTATGCATACTAAATTTTAAAATGAAATAATGGCGGTACAGTTTGCTCCAGCAGATTATTGCCAGGCTGATATTTATCCATAGATGTTGTTGCCATGACAGTGAGGAGATGATGCCGCCACAGGAACAGGGCAGGCTGGGGGCAAACAGCATCATGATGGCAATGTATAGGGCAAATATGCTTAGTAACAGGGCGCTGAGCCACCAGCCCGTGATCTCCCACTTTTTAAATACAAGTGCAATAGCGGTAACAAGTTCAATGCCCGGTACAGCAATGGAAAGCGGTGTTGCAAGATTTTGTAAAAGAGGAATATTTGTTAGTTGCTCATAAAACAAGTAATATCCAATGAGCTTACTGATGCCGGTGTATACAAATAACAGGATCATCAGTAATCGGGCAATTTCGAATATAGCATTATAGAATTTCATGGCATGGTTACGGTTAAAAGAATCACGATGAAAATTGCTTCTGTAAAATTAGACCATGCCAAAAGGCTTTATATACGCAAAAGAACTGATTCTGACTACGTGAATATTCACGTACCACGGTACGTGTTTTCTCGTATTTATTTCGCTGTTTAAGTGGTTTCTTTGGTACGTGTTTCAGCGTAGATAACCAGTTGTTTTTCGGGCTATTTTTAGAAGATGAAAACAAATACCATATCCCCGCTTCCCGTGATTAAAGTATTGATTGTCGATGATCACCAGATGCTAAGAGACGGCCTTAAAACAATGCTGCTCTCTTTTAAGAAAGAATTTTTAATAGAAATTAGCGGAAGCGCCAAGCGGGGAGAAAGGCTTTACAGCAGGCCGAACAATTGGACTTTGATCTGGTAATAGTGGATTACATGCTGGGAGGAATAAAGGGAGATGAATTGATTCGCCGCTTGCTGCGTTTTAAACCGGACACAAAAGTTTTGGCCCTGTCTTTTTATAGTGAATACAGCATTATCGAAGCCATGATAGATGCAGGCGCATTGGGATACCTGGTAAAAAGCATACGACCGGAGCAACTCCTGCTGGCCATACAAACAGTCCTTTCAGGCAAGGCTTACTATTGCAATGAAGTAGCCCTGGTGCTCCTAACAGAAGCAAGGGAAAACCCTGGCGCTAAAAAAGCAGCACAGTACCAGTTGACTGCCCGGGAGATTGAAGTATTGTTATTAATTGCCGAAGGAATGGCCAACGATGAAATTGCTCAGAAGCTATTCCGTGCCAGGCGAACTATTGATACCCATCGGCAAAACCTGATGAAAAAACTAAAGGTAAAAAACTCAGCTGCCCTCATTCGCTTTGCTATTGAACTGAAATTACTTAAATAAAAAATTAAAGCCATTTACAGATTACTGTTCACTTGTCTGCTGACTTTTGAAGTCTGATCGGTATCCTATGCGCTGAATCTTCCCTTAATCCATCCGTGCCAATTACGATTTGATTTTTACCAAGGTTTAACTCAAAAAGATAACACTATGAAATTGGAAAGAGCGTTTGTATCCGAAACTGTACCATTTAGCAGAAGGGAATCCATCTTAAAAGCCCGAGCCATTATGCTCGAAGACCTGAGTAAGCATTTTGTGCTACGGGTACTCGCCCGCAAGGTCGGTACCAATGAATTTACATTGAAGAAGTTATTCAAAATCATGTTTGGCATATCCGTGTATACTTTTCTTCGGACTGAAAGAATGAAAAAAGCGGAGCAGTTACTCAAAAATGATGCTATGGATCAAATAAGTGTGGCACGGGCCTGTGGCTTTCACAGTGCAGCAGGATTTGTCACCGCTTTCAAAAAATACCATGGTATAACGCCTGGGCAACACAGGCAGGCTGTAAAGAAGAACCTATGATTGGTTGCAGGGTGTTCCTTGCAGGCCGGGCTTTCCATTACAATCTTCTGCGAAGGATTTTCATTTCAATCCCTAACACAAATATTGCAGACCTTTTACCATCTGCAGGGGAACGGTCACCAGAGCCTTATCCTGATCATGCTGTTAAATCCATTAGCAGGCAACTTGCCATTGCTTCCAATCTGCCACTGTCCTGCTTTCATGAAAGTCCTGCGCTCATCAGCTGGCAACCAGTACCTGTACCCCTCTGCCTCTGCCTGGTTGACACAGCTAAATGCTCTTTTTCATTACAGCCGTGGGTGGCAGGGTCAGTCACAGCAAGTTGCCTGCAAGAATATGGAAGGAAGTAATGCTATTAATTATGTAATGCCGCTAAACTTGCTGCGAGTAGAAGATGATTTAGATGTCATCTGAAAACACTTTCGATCGTGTAAAAAAAAGTGGGGCAGACTGTATAAACAGTGCCCCTTTTTTTAATCCGTACCCTATGAAAACTGTTGCAATATTAAGTGATTTCAAAATACATTATGCCACAAATCTGCTTAGATGGTGCAGTACGCCCTCCTAAAATGGATTGATGATCCACAAGTGCTTCGGGCCAACTGCACCTGTCAAGGATTTGACTCATTGAGATTGGTTCGTACCTCACCAACCACAATTCGAGCCACCACAATTTATTGTAGAAATCCAAAAATGACTTCTTGCGAAAATTAAATCTTTAAAAGACCATAAGAATAGAATGATAAAATAGAGTATCGGAACCTTCATCCCTGTATACAAAATAACCATGTTTTTATCTCCCGACAAATAGTCTTCATTGTCGTTCCTTCAGCCTGGCCTTCCCCTGCCATCTTCTGAAGGATGCACGTTTCAATCCCTAACGGATTTAATTCAAACGACATTATTAATTTTTTTTAAGACCTGGACTTATTGAGATATTCTTAGGGAAGGATAGTCAGGCGACTTCATTCAGGTCAAAAAAAAGCCACCTTACAAAATAAGTGGCAAATTTTGGATGTAATGGATAATGATAATAACCCAGTTGATGTCCAGGTTTGAATCTACAACAAAACCTGGGTAACTCCTTCATCCTTATCTGTCGCAAATTTCTTGACAGCCTTTTGCAAAAGCAAGGTCTGCGCCTTCACTGCATTGCGGCTGGCCAGGGGTTTTGCAAAACAATCTCCACCCCGGTCGGCCTCCTGCGGAGAACATATCTGCGGGGTAGTATTCTTTTACAAAAACCTTGCTTTTGCAAAAGCCTGAATCAAGGCCGGGTTGCTACGATTAGAACGAACGGGGCATAGGCCGAATAACAATAGGTGAAAGTATCGGCATGACCTCATTTTACAAACATCTTAAACTCAATGATTATGGCACACAATCTAAATTTCAACGAACAGACCGGTAAACACAGTTTTTTTTCAGTTAAAGAAAAAGCCTGGCATGGCCTTGGTCAGATCATCGAAGGCTATCCGACAAGCGCAGAGGCTTTAAAGTTTGCCGGCCTGGACTATACAGTAGTGAAAAGAAAACTTTTTACGTACGACAATGAAAACGAAGCGTCAAACGGGGATACAGAAATAAAAAATCCTGAAATAGAAGTTCCCAACTACTATGCAACCATGCGTACAGATACTGAAGCGGTTTTGGGGGTAGTGGGTAAAGATTACGAAATTGTACAAAATATCGATGCGTTTAGTTTTTTTGATGCCATCGTTGGCGGCGATGGCATTCAATACGAAACTGCAGGCGCTCTCGGAAAAGGGGAACGCATTTTCATCACTGCCAAACTTCCAAATTATATCAGGGTAGGAAAGGAGGACTTAATTGAACAGTATTTATTTCTGACTACATCCCACGATGGCGCAGGAAGCATCACCGCAGCCTTTACACCCGTAAGAATTGTTTGCAACAATACCCTGAACGCTGCACTTCGCAACCAAACCAATGCGATCAAAATACGCCACACCGCCAACGCAAAAGACCGGCTGGAGCAGGCGCACCGTTTAATGGGTATCAGCAATCATTTAGGCAGTGACTTGGAACAGATTTTTAACCAGTGGGCAAAAGTGCCTATCTCAGATCCGCAGGTAAAAAAACTGATTCAAATGGCGATGGTTCCTAATAAAGAAGTATTACAAAATATACAGGCTGGTAAAGAAGATCAACTGTCCACCTGTTTTAAAAACATGACAGATACCGCTCTTGAATATGCTATGACAAATGATAGCCAGCTAATGGAAACTGCCAAAGGAACCGTCTTCGGTGCATACAATGCCGTAACCGGGTATTTTCAAAATGTTAGGAGTTACAAAAACGAAGAAGCAAAGTTGAAATCCCTGCTCTTGGGCGGTACGGCACAATATAGGGCGCAGAAAGCATTTGAACTATGCGAGGATTTTGTAAAAGGAGAAGTGAATGTTTTCTTTAATTGATCTGGCAAAGGGGTGTAATTTGTATGCCCCTTTTTAGAGATCGGAAGCGAGCCACCCCTCAAAGGGTGGCTCGCTGCGTATTGTGTTAGACACTCCCCGTTTAGCTACTTGTAATACTGAATAAAAAGGTTACTCAATATTGGATGTTTTGCCGTCTTTAAATATGCTATCAAATGCTTTTTCAGATTCGCAGAACTGAAAATACGTTGCAGGTAATAGGTAGTTTGATATTCAAGAATCCATAAAGGATTAAATTTCTTGTAATTAAATTCATCAGGGTCAAGGATCCAATCGTAATAATCTGAAAACCCCTTAAATTTTTCAAAAAATTCTTCCTTAGTGCTTAGTCCGTTTTTAAAATAGAGATTTAGTAATTCACCTAACCTATACAGCACAGTTTCACCCTGCATGAAAGGGTGTACCGGCCCTTCTTTCTTACTCAAAGGTCGTACACACAATTCTTTGAATTTATCCAGGTGTAAACTGTAGTCGATGATTCCTCCAATGGATAACATATAGTACATATCCGCATTAAACTTGTGATTAAGCGAATTCAATAAAAGCTCCACCATCTCTTTTTTAAATTTGGGTATCAACAACGGAACTACAGGTAATAGGATATCCGTATGAACATGATCACACAAATGGCAATTCCCTAAAAAACTATTTTGGACAGACTCGAAAATGCTTCGATTAGTTATTAATATACCCTTTTGATCATTATTAACCACGTTATTGAAAGCCTGGAAGATTTTTCGCTCATGCAGATGTTTATTTTCAATCGCAAATTTTAATAACTTTTTGAGCACCAGGTCAGAGATATACTTACCTTTCCTGGAAATAAAATCAGCAAGTGCATTCACTTCATCTCGCCTGATTAATTCTTTTTGATCAAGCAATGGAAAAAAGCTGAGGAGAATTTCATCAAAATCATACTTATCTTCTGCTAGTGTCAACACCACGAGAAAATTATTTAGTATCCTACGATTTTTATCAAAAATGAGGAAATGAGTAGTGCTCTTATAATCATCCGAACTGTACAATTTATTCAAACCGGAAAAGAAAGTTTTTGCCAATGATGGAATCTCAGATTTTGACTTATTATCTTTTTTATACTTGAGGCTGGCAAGCTGAAATTTGTTATAATATTTTATGATGTTTTCAGTCTTACCGAACATGATAATCCTGCTCATTAAATAATCGTTCAAATAAACAATTCTGGAACTTTGCCCAGGATTGAAAGAATAACTCATAAGCAGCCCTTCCAAAAGCCGGTCGATTACTTTTTCAAACTCCAGGTAATTATTATAAACGAGGTAATTTGTTTCCAGGAAAAGATCCAGTTCCGCAAACTGGCTGATTAATACATCAAAATTGCTATTACTGCTAAACCCGCCACTTAGTTGGGTATTGTGATGATCACGGATCTTCTCAACAGTTCCCGTGATATTTTCTAAGGCCTTTCCATGAAAATTGTCATCCGCTATCCAGTCTACAACCTCGTTTACAAATGGATTCGATAGGGGAATTGCCGATCTGGTTTGCCTTAGCGAAATTTTTCCGATTTTTCGAAGAATTTCCATTGCTACCGGATCTTTATCATTCCCGTAGTTTGAAATCAACCGGCTAAGCCTTTTCAGATTTGTCAGGCATATAAACATCAAAATGTGCTCATCCTTTTCTAGCGTTTTTTCATAAACATGATAGAATAATTTAACAGCTACACCATACCGTTGAAATTGGTAATGCATATAGGCTTGCTTCAATGTATCATGAATATTTTCCTGCGGACCAGGATTAAGAAGCGTAAAGGCTTGATAAATGTCAAAACGATTGTAGGTGCATCTTACACAATTGCAAAGCTCATTTTTGGTTAATCGTATCTCTGCTAAGGCACTAGTTCCAACACCATTAATAGTGTTAATCAGATTGTAATTTAACTTCTTAACTATTTCCAGAATCTTTTCCTTTGACTTCTTTTCAGCACCTTTGTATTCATCTGTGACGAAATGTACAGAATTCACCTTTCCGATTTTAAAAGAAACGAAAAATTGCATCAACTTATCATTATTGGAATTCAATTGGAAACTTGAATGATAGGCTTCCGGATGGCGAAAATTGTCTGTTTTAAAAGGGTGAATTCTGGCCAACATATCAGTTGGAATAAAGGGAAGCTGGTCATGATACTTGTCCAGTGCATGATAAAGCTGGTCAATAACTTTGCTGTTTTCTCCAGCCTCCGCAAAATAAAATATCTCAGTATAGTCAGCGGTCGACATTGTATCCGGATTTGCATCAGCACCCAGTTCTCCTTTCATCTTATATACAGCAAGGGCTACAGGTGAGAAATATTGTGTCTCTATTCCGGGTATAACGAGCTCCGGATGCAGTATTTCATTCAGATTTTCAGGAGCACCAAAGTCTTTGATGTTTCTGGTGATAAATGCAAAACTTTCAATTTTGTATTTTAGCAAATATTCTACAGTGGAAAAATAGATATAGGCATCATTGTGACTGTTTGGCCTGTGGAATGGTGCAAGACCCTTTGTATATCTGACACCAACTATTTCATGAACTTTCTTGGTTATTTTAATCTTAATAGCTTTATGAAGGACGGCTTCTATTTTTAGTATTTTACTTTCTGTGTTTCTATATGCTTCCTTTAATTTTCGTTTGGTTTCTTCCGCTGTAGAAACAGCGAGACCTTTGATTTTTCTATCAAGTAAATCTAGTTGTGTTTTTTTTTGTTTCTGCAGTTCCTGTTGCAGTGTGTCGGGAAGTAAAAACCTGATTTTACCATCCTTTTCCCACTTTAAAAGCTGGTCTAAGTTTTTCTCTTCCGCGGCCTCCAGGTATAAGTCAATCCAGGAATTGGTGTCTATTAAAACATATTTCATGATGCATCGATTTTCTTCATTAATTCTTTCACTAAGTTAACCTTTTGCCTTCAGGGCGACCCGGAAATTCCGGCATAAAACGCTGCGNNAATGAAACAGAATGGACTAAAGTAGCAGAAGTTGAATTGCTTTATAAAAACACCGTAAAAGCCGCTGAACGGCCTTCCATCAAAACGGCCAGCGATTGTTATCAATTACTGATAAATACTTGGGATTTGAACGGTATTGAAGTATATGAAGAGTTTAAAGTATTGTTATTGAACAGGGCAAACAGGGTAACCGGATTATATCAACTTTCCAAAGG
>DGQJ01000060.1:8054-8660 GCA_002389705.1 Bacteroidales bacterium UBA4417 | reverse complement strand
TTATTTGCCGCTTTCAAAATTGCCTGTTCCGATCAATTCGTCATATAATTCGCCTTTCTGGCGGTGGTACACCAGGATGGTATAAGTATTTCGGGTTTCTGAATGGTTACCTTCAACCCAGGTTACATCGCCGGTTTTCGCATTGTTGGGAAGCATCACATACATGTAATTGTAATACCCCTGCTTAAACAGTATGCTGGCTTCGTAGGCTTTTTTACGGAAATTGTATTCCATTTTATTTTCGGGGGTATATTGCCAGCCGTTAAAACCGCCAGCAACATATAGGTTCCCTTCCAGGATAGGCGCGTCGAAAGGCAGATAAAATTTAACCAGCGCGTATTCTCCCGAGGTTTCCACGGTGCCATCGTCGGTGGTCTTGAGCAGGAATTTCCCGTTGATATCGTCGTCGAGCGCGTATTCTTTAAACGTCCGTTTTTCACTTTCCCAGAGCTGAACATCAAATACAGTATCATTTGGCGTGATCTGTCGTACTTTTTCCGAAATCAGCTTAACACTTCTCAGGTCGAACCGCCTGAATTCATTTCCGCCATCGAACAGGTTGGTGCCGTTATCAAAGTTATAATCCAGTATTTCGTTTCGTACCAT
>DGQJ01000060.1:513-7850 GCA_002389705.1 Bacteroidales bacterium UBA4417 | reverse complement strand
GAGGGATCATAGTTTTCGACCTGTTCCTCTTCGAGTCCTTCGAGGTATTCGTTTAAGAGCAATTCCGATTTGTTCCAGCCCGAAGTACAATGTTGAATGCGATAATAGTATTGTTTAAATCCGCCTTGTAAATCATCGAAACCAACATTGAATCGTTCGTTTGTGTTCAGCGTGATTACCGGATCGGCCAGTTCGAATCCAACCTGAGAAAGTACTACTGATTTAATGTATTTCTGGTAAACGAAATCCTCGTTCCGAAGGTAATCCGTTTTATAATAGTCAGTGGTATCAGCAATAGCGCTTGCTTTTGCCCCGAATGCCGAAATCCACGGGAGCACCAGGAATGTAAAAATTACCGCGGCAGTTAAAATCTTTAATCTCATATTGTTCTCAGTATCAGAAACACGGTTGCAAATGTAGGTTTTTACACAATTACTTACCTGATAACACAAATGATGCCGGATTTATAATTTTCGGCAATCGTGAAAACAAAGAAATCACGATTTAAAACCCGGGAAATTTCATTGTTCACCTTTCGGAATGAAAATAGCCACGAGATCCCATATGCCATGCCAGGTGTATTTAGTGTTTAAATAAGGTTTGTGGCACTTACTCCGCAAAAAATGTGTACTTTTATCCGTGTGGTTTTATTGATTTTCGGCATAAAACCAGGAAATGGGTTAGCTTAGCTGGCTGATCTTTTATATCCCTTGCCTAAGCGATTATAATTTCATGATCAGTAGATATGCTGCTGCATGAAGCTCGTTTTGAACAGCGTAAAATATTTGTAATGAACCGGTTAAAATACATAGCTTCCCGAAATTTGATAAATTTGCCCGGGTGGCGTACAAAAAGAAAAATTATAGTCATTCAGAGTGACGATTGGGGAAGTATACGCATGCCATCCAAAGAGGTTTACCAGAAAATGCTTGATTCTGGTATACCGGTTGATAAGTGCCCATATAACAGGTTCGATGCATTGGAATCGGAAGAAGATCTGGAAAAACTTTACAGTATACTTACAAAACATAAAGATATACACGGTTCATTCCCGGTTATAACGGCAAATTGTGTGGTGGCTAATCCTGATTTTGATAAAATCCGGGAGTCGGGTTTTCAGGAGTATCACTATGAACTATACCCTGAAACCCTGGAAAAGCATCAAAAACATGATAGAACATTCGAATTGTGGAATGAAGGGATTTCGAAGAAAATAATTTTTCCGCAATTTCATGGCAGAGAGCATGTGAATATAACATTCTGGCTGGACCGGCTTATTGAAGGGAATCAGATTTTCAGAAAAGCATTTGATCTCGGTTTGTGGGGGCTAGGTCCGAATGTAGTTGATGCATACAATTTCAATATCCAGGCTGCTTTCGACTGTGAAGAAAAAACCGAGTTAGAACACCATAAGCTGATTTTAGCTGACGGGCTGGGATTATTCAGTAAACTGTTTGGATTCAGGTCTGAAAGTTTTATAGCAAATAATTTCGTATGGGATACAGAACTGGACGACACGCTGGCAATCAGTGGCGTTTCCATATTGCAGGGAATGAAAAAACAGTACCTGCCGGCATATTACGGTAAAAATCGCATGTCAGTCGGGCACAGAACCGGCGAATTGAATAAATCCGGTCAATTACACATGATCCGCAACTGTTTTTTCGAGCCATCCCTGATCCCGGGCAACCCGGTCAGGTTTTGTTTATCCGATATTCAAAACGCCTTTGCCTGGCATAAGCCGGCAATTATAACATCACACCGGCTTAATTTTATGGGTGGAATAGTTCCATCGAACAGGGATAATAACCTGGAAACCATGGATAAACTGCTTACAAACATCACCCAAAGATGGCCGGAAGTTGAATTTATGACAACAGTTCAACTGGGTGAACTTATCAGGCAGGAATTGCATCC
Organism: Bacteroidales bacterium UBA4417; assembly: GCA_002389705.1. GTDB lineage: Bacteria > Bacteroidota > Bacteroidia > Bacteroidales > UBA4417 > UBA4417. The sequence continues at coordinate 5,933 of DGQJ01000060.1, read as the reverse complement.
GTAAAGAACTTAAGTGTAGCTTCCGGCTTCATTAGCGGAGTTGGCTGCAGCCAGAAATGTATTGAATATTCTTATTTCAGATTTGTGCTTTAAATGAGCAGATTTCACTCCCGAATGTAGGGTTCAAAGCAAATTAAGCCTGAACTGTTTTGTATGCCAGTCAGTTGTCCTGATCATTCATAACTGCAGACTTATGTGCACGTGACAAAGAAATAAAACCAGCAAATATAGCCTCGCTGCAACCCGGATTACAGTCACAATAATATATGAATTTAGATTTCTAAATTTGTCTAAATTTGTACTTTTACCAATTCATTCCCAAAATCCAGATTATACCCGCATATTATGGCTCAAACCATAAAAATTAAAAAAGGTCTCAACATTAAGTTAATAGGAGAGGCCCGAAAAGAGATTTGCAGTATCGAAACTCAGCATTATGCAGTGAAGCCTACCGACTTTATTGGTGTGTTGCCCAGGTTACTGGTTAAAGAAGGCGATATTGTTAAAGCCGGAACGCCGCTTTTTGCCGATAAATACCGCGAAAACATCCTGTTTACCTCGCCTGTGAGCGGGGTTGTTGAACAGGTTTGTCGGGGCGAAAAACGGCTTCTGGAAGAAATCAGGATAAAATCATCGGCCGAAAGTGAATCCGAAGACTTTGGTGCTGATGATCCGCGCTCTACTGAACGTTCAGCCATCATCGAAAAATTACTTAAAAGTGGCGCCTGGCCTATGATAAGGCAAAGGCCTTACAATATCATAGCCAATCCCGACGATATGCCCAAGGCGGTTTACGTTTCAGGTTTTGATACTGCACCGCTGGCACCCGATTATACATTTATAATCAGTGAGGACCTCTCCGATTTCCAGTTAGGAATTGATGTACTTGCCAGGCTCTCGGGAAAGGCGGTGCAATTGGGTGTTCAGGCAGGTGGAAACTTCCCGGAGGTTAATAATGCGGATGTTACATTGTATTCCGGTCCTCACCCTGCCGGTAATGTGGGCATCCAGATTCACAAAACAAATCCGATCAATAAAGGAGAAATAGTTTGGGTAGTAAACCCGCAGGATGTTATTATTATCGGGCGTCTCTTCTCCCGGGGCGTACTCGATACTTCTGTAATTATTTCATTTTGCGGTTCCGAAGTTATATCACCTGCCTACTACAGGACCCGAAAGGGTGTTTCGGCAAGTGTATTTGCAAATGGAAATGTGAAGGCCGGGCCTTTGCGATATATCAGCGGTAACGTACTTTCCGGTTCGCGCATTAAGCCCGATGGATACCTAGGTTTCTACCACAGCCAGTTTACAGTGATCCCCGAAGGAAATTACCATGAATTTTTTGGCTGGGCCATGCCTGGACTTAATAAGTTTAGTTTTTCCAAATCTTTCTTCTCATACCTTACGCCAAACCGCAAATACAGGTTAAACACCAATTATAACGGCGGCGAACGTGCCTATGTCATCACCGGGATGTACGAAAAGGTTTTTCCAATGGACATATACCCCATGCAACTGATTAAAGCTTGTTTGGCCGGCAACATTGAACTTATGGAAAACCTGGGGATTTACGAAGTGGATGAGGAGGATTTTGCCCTCATCGAATTTATTGATACCTCTAAAACCGAAGTTCAGCAAATTATCCGCAACGGACTTGATTTAATCAGGAAGGAAATGAGCTAAGCTGAAATGGAGTTGGGAATTGCGATAAATATTAAGGGACACAGTGAATGAAGCTTGTTTTAACAATGGAATCCTGTGATACGAATTGCTGAAACAGAAATGGTTCAGATAGAAAAAGTTGAAAGTTAAAAATCCTTTAACGGCGAAAATCTAAATCACCATCGCTTGAGTGAATTTTTGCAGGTTTCTGACGATGATCAGGCTGCTGATTTTAATAATACCTAAATGAATTTTAAACACAATACTTTAAATGAAAGCATTACGCAATTACCTGGATAAGATTAAGCCGCATTTCAGGGAAGGCGGGAAATTCGAGAAGCTGCATTCAACCTTCGATGCATTCGAAACTTTCCTCTTTGTGCCCGATAAAACCACCTTCAGGGGTAGCCATATCCGCGATGCCATTGATATGAAGCGCACAATGTCGGTGGTTATCATGGCAATGATGCCAGCCCTGTTGTTCGGGATTTGGAATACCGGTTATCAGCATTTTCTTTCAACAGGCCAGCAGGCTGGTTTCTGGCAGATGATAGGCTACGGTTTACAAAAAGTTATACCCATTGTTGCCGTTTCGTATATTGCAGGCCTGGGTGTTGAATTTGTATTTGCGCAAATTCGCAAGCACGAAGTAAATGAAGGCTACCTGGTGTCGGGCATGTTAATTCCGCTTGTAATGCCGGTTGATATCCCCCTATGGATGGTCGCTGTTGCCAGTATATTTGCTGTAATTATCGGCAAGGAGGCATTTGGAGGTACAGGAATGAATGTTTTTAACCCGGCTTTGCTGGCAAGGGCATTTATATTTTTCGCTTACCCGGCTAAAATTACCGGCGATACCATCTGGATTGGCGGACTTAGCAAAGGCGATGGTGTTATCGATGGTTTTTCGGGAGCAACACCTTTATCAAAAGCAGCTTCGGGAGCTATCGACCAGATTCCGTCACTACACGATCTGTTTTTTGGATTTATTCCAGGTTCAATAGGTGAAACATCAAAACTTGCTATATTGATTGGTGCTGCAATCCTTATTATTACGGGCATCGGTAGCTGGCGCATTATGCTTTCAGGTTTGCTGGGAGGCCTGACTATAACATTGATATTTAATGCTTTTGCCGCAAATTCATACATGACCCTGAGCCCGCTAACACAGTTGCTGATGGGAAGTTTCCTTTTCGGAATGGTATATATGGCCACCGACCCGGTTACCGCAGCCCAAACCAACAGGGGCAAATGGATTTATGGCTTCCTGGCCGGATTTTTTGCCATTATGATCCGTGTGTTTAACCCGGCCTATCCCGAAGGAACCATGCTGGCCATTTTACTGATGAACGCTTTTGCCCCGCTTATCGATCATTTTGTTGTAGAAGCTAATATCAGGAAACGCCTGAAAAGATCCACAACCGTTGTTAAATCCTAAAAACCGGTAATGTATGCAGCATAGTAACAAATATATATTTATCTACTCGGTGGTGATGGTGGTTGTGATTGCAGTTTCACTTACCATTGTGGCCGTTATGCTTAAACCTTTCCAGGACGACAATATACGCATCGAAAAAATGCAGAATATTCTTGCATCGGTTAATGTTCCCATTGTCGAAATCCCTAAAAAACAGGTACCCGCCGTTTACGCCAAATTTATAAAATCAGCCATCGGCGTTAATAATTCAGGCGAGGTAACAGAACGTGACCCGGCTAAGGTATTTGCTATTGAAATGAGTAACGAATTGAAAAAGCCTGCTGCCAAACAAATATTGCCGGTTTTTATCTCTGTGCTCAATACCGGCGATAGCATTTTCGTAGTGCCCCTTCGGGGAAAAGGACTCTGGGGCCCGGTTTGGGGATACATCTCCTTTAAAAATGATTTTAATACCGTGTACGGAGTGATATTCGATCACAAAGGCGAAACGCCTGGGCTGGGAGCAGAAATTAACCAGGATTGGTTTATGAAACCGTTTAAAGGTAAACAGATTTTTAACGCTGAAGGTACCCTGGTGTCGATAACTGTTGTAAAAGGTGGGGCAAAACCCGACGATCTGCACGGTGTTGATGCCATTTCGGGCGGCACCATTACCAGTAAAGGAGTGCAGAAAATGCTCTTCGATAACCTGACCAATTATGAAGCCTACTTTAAAAAACACATGCAAAAATGAGCGATCCGAATATTGTCAAAGACAGAGAACCTCTCTTCTCAACCAAAATATTAAAGCTGCTTAAAAATCCGTTTAACCTCGAAAACCCAATCACGGTGCAGGTGCTGGGTATTTGTTCGGCCCTTGCAGTAACAGTGCAACTTAAACCGGCTATTGTAATGGCTTTGTCGGTTACCATTGTTACGGCTTTCTCGAACCTGATTATTTCTGCCCTGCGAAACACAATTCCTTCGCGTATCCGCATCATTGTACAACTTGCCGTGGTGGCGGCATTGGTAATTATTGTCGACCAGTTGCTAAAGGCATTTGTGTACGATGTAAGCAAGAAACTGTCGGTTTTTGTCGGATTAATTATTACCAACTGTATTCTGATGGGCCGTCTCGAAGCTTTTGCTATGGGGAATAAGCCTTGGCCCTCATTTGTTGATGGCATTGGAAACGGGCTTGGCTATGGACTTATCCTGGTAATTGTGGCTTTTGTGCGCGAGTTGCTTGGCTCGGGAAAATTTTTCGGTATCCCGGTAATTCCCAAAATATTTTACCAGTGGGGCTATATGGATAACGGGCTTATGATTTTACCTCCCATGGCCCTGATCACCATTGGCATCATCATTTGGGTGCAGCGAAGCCGAACCAGGGAATTGCAGGAAAAATAAGCCCGGGGCCGCCTGTTTAACTGATTCTCCCTGCAGTGTAAAAACATTTTACCAAAATCTTTGACTAAAGAAACCTGATATGGATAATTTATTTAACCTGTTTGTACGAAGCGTCTTTATCGATAATATGATTTTCGCATATTTTCTGGGAATGTGCTCGTACCTTGCAGTTTCAAAAACCGTTAAAACTTCTGTTGGCCTGGGCGCGGCAGTAATTTTCGTGCTTATTGTAACCGCACCGGTTAACTGGTTAGTTGATCACTACCTGTTGAAACCCGGGGCTCTGGCATGGCTCAGTCCGCAACTTGCCGATCTCGACCTGAGTTACCTGAGCTTTATCATTTTTATAGCCGTAATTGCGGCCATCGTTCAGTTGGTCGAAATGGTAGTTGAAAAATTCTCTCCATCCCTGTACAATGCTTTGGGTATCTTCCTGCCGCTTATTGCAGTGAACTGTGCCATACTGGGGGTTGCTTTATTTGTTCAGGAACGCGAATACACATCCATCAGCGAAGTTACCGTATATGCTTTTGGTTCAGGCGTTGGCTGGTTTCTGGCCATTGCAACCCTGGCTGCTGTACGCGAAAAAATCACTTATTCCAATGTTCCAAAACCCTTGCGCGGGCTTGGAATCACTTTTATAATCACAGGTCTCATGGCTATTGCTTTTATGAGTTTCATGGGAATAAAAATCTAACGCTTTACTCATCTTTATGATACTTTCTGCATTCTTATTTNNCTGGTAATGATGTTGCTTTATGCTAAAGCCAAACTGGCACCATCAGGACCGGTTACCATTTCAATAAACGGTGAGAAGGAGCTGGCGGCAAACGGTGGTTCGAGCCTGCTTTCAACCTTGTCCGAAGCCAAACTTTTTCTACCATCAGCCTGTGGCGGCGGCGGCACCTGTGGCATGTGCAAATGCCAGGTT
>DGQJ01000060.1:0-473 GCA_002389705.1 Bacteroidales bacterium UBA4417 | reverse complement strand
GAGGTGATTTCGAACCGAAACGTGGCAACTTTTATAAAGGAATTTGTAGTAAAACTTCCTGATGCCGAAGATCTTGATTTTGTGAGCGGGGGCTATATCCAGATTGATGTCCCTAAGATTGAAGTTGAATTCCGGGATATGGAGGTTGAACCGGAATACCGCGGCGACTGGGATGAATTGAAAATGTGGAGCCTGAAAATGAAAAATCCTGAACCTGTGTTCCGGGCATATTCCATGGCGAACCATCCGGCCGAAGGAAATATTATTAAACTCAACATCCGCATTGCCACTCCACCCTGGGATCGGTCGAAAAATCAATTCCAGCAAGTGAACCCGGGCGTATGCTCTTCGTTCATTTTTTCGAGAAAACCAGGTGATAAAGTGATGGTAAGTGGACCATATGGTGAGTTCGCCGTGAAAAATACCGACAGGGAAATGATTTTTATTGGCGGAGGTGCCGGAATGGCCCCGCT
>DGQJ01000288.1:21092-21247 GCA_002389705.1 Bacteroidales bacterium UBA4417 | reverse complement strand
ATGCGTTTTTTAATCATTTCCGACTGGCGATACACATCGTACCCGGCAACCATCACTTTCCCGGATGTAGGCGATGATAAGCCACAGAGGATTTTCATCGCCGTGGTTTTGCCAGCCCCGTTTGCCCCCAGGAAACCATAAATTTCACCTGCATC
>DGQJ01000288.1:0-20985 GCA_002389705.1 Bacteroidales bacterium UBA4417 | reverse complement strand
GAGAAGCAACACTATTCACTATCTTTCATCATTTCCATAAAACAATCCTCAATGGAGGGCTCAATCTGCCTTACGGCGATATGGCTGTGGCCCAGCGACTGCAGATAGGATTCAATTTCACCGGGTTTAAGCTGCTCGTCGCCGGGAGTGAGGTGAATNNTCGGCCTTTACAGCCCAAAGTCTACGACCGAAGTTTTTGCGGATCGATTCGGGGGTATCAATACTCATAATACCTCCGTTCTGGATCAGGGCAACCCGGTCGCATCGCGAAGCTTCGTCCATGTAGGGTGTCGATACCACGATGGTGATCCCGCTGCTCCGTAGCCTGGCCAGCATTTCCCAGAATTCGATGCGCGAAACGGCGTCGACTCCGGTGGTAGGTTCATCGAGCACAAGTACTTCGGGCCGGTGTATGAGCGCACACGACAAAGCCAGCTTTTGCTTCATTCCTCCCGAGAGCTTACCTGCTTTACGCTTTTTGAAAGGCTCAATCTGGCTGTAAATATCTTTAACCAGTTCGTAGTTGGCTTCGGGCGTGGTGTTAAAAATACCGGCGAAAAAACGCAGGTTTTCCTCAACCGACAAATCCTGGTACAGCGAAAAACGGCCAGGCATATACCCCAGGATTTTCCGAAGCCTTTTATAATCCTTCACCACATCCAATCCTGCAACAGCAGCCGAACCGGCATCGGGCAGCAGCAGTGAGGTAAGAATCCGGAACAAGGTTGTTTTCCCGGCTCCATCGGGCCCGATAAAACCAAACAACTCGCCTTTGGCAACATCGAACGAAACATCGTTCAACGCAGTTTTATCGCCGAATCGTTTAGTTAGATGTAACGCTTGTATGGAAATATTGGATGGCATATTTTCAGTAACTAAGGAGTGGGAAACAGGAGGTGCATACCTTGAGAAATAAAAACAAAAGGATCACTTTTTTTGCCCGTTGGTCTCCGTTCGACCATTGCACAACGATTGAATGACCATCGAATGACTTATTCCCGCAACACTTTGCTCCCCTCCCCCTTTCTGTCTTATTCAAAATTATTTGCGCAAAGCCGGTTCTTTGGTCCACTCAGCAGTTTTACCAAGACCCATCCACGATGCACCAATATAACCGCGGATTTTAAGTTTGGTGCCCGATTCAAATTTCATATAGCAGTTGTAGGTTTTGCCGCTCGAAGGGTTATAAATAGTGCCTTCACTCCATTCGTCGTCCGAAGCATTATACTTAAAGCCCTTCAGCATTTCGAGCCCGATAATGGCACGGTTTTGCAGTTTTGCTTCCGGATTTTTATCGTCAACCTTAGGTTTCCCGTTTTTCAGCGGTTCTTTTAACCACACAATTTTACCGTAATATTTGCCATTGGCATCTTTGTAAATCTGCACCTGCGATTTCTCGGCATGGGTGTCGTCGTCGTAAGTGAGGTAATAACCTATAATTCTGTCGGCTTTCGACTGTGCTTTTGCATTGCCGGCAAATGCCACCGAAATTGCAAATAATACTGCTGTGATGATGATTTTCATAGATTCAGGTTTTGGTTTATAATTGATTTGAATTGTGGGAAAACTGATGAATGCAGGAAATTTTCACAAATAACTTTTTGCAGCCGTTGCAATATCGGCTGTGATTTAGCTAATCCTTTAATTCCGTGCGGTAAAATTTACCTCGGCCGGCATGGCTATTTTCAGGCTTCCGTCGTTTGGCACCCTTATTTTAACGCCATACACCAGGTTTACGCGCTCCTCTTTGGTTTGTATAATTTTGGGCGTAAATTCAGCTTTCGGCGATATCCAGCTAACTACACCGGCTAGTTTGCGGTTTGTTTTCTGGTCTTTATCTATTAAAACTTCCACCTGCTGGCCCTGTTTTACGGCCGGAAGCTGGCTCCCGGAGATATACACCTTGAGTTCCATTACGCTAAGATCGGCAATTTTATAAAGCGCCCGACCCGGGGCTGCCACTTCGCCGGCTTCAGCAAACTTATTGAGTACGGTTCCTTTAACCGGGTTGCGGATATAGCATTTGCGGATGGATTCGTTCACCTGGGCAATCTGCCTGTCAACGATTTCCATTTCTTCCACAATACCGGCATTCTGGGTGTTGATGTTCTCCATTTGTTTATCCACCAGGTCAATTGCCCCGTTAACATCATCCAGCTGCTTGGGTGTGGCGGCCTTATCAGCAATGAGCCGGGTAATACGGTTCTTTTCAACCACCAGGTTTTGTTTTTGCTGCTGCTGAACCGCAACCTGGCTTTCGATGCTGCTTTTTCGAACCGCTATGGCTTTTTTCTGCGACTGCAGCTGCAGTTTTTTCAAATACAGGTCGGCTGTATCCACCAGGGCAACAACTGCGCCCGAATCGGGTTGCGATCCTTCCTCAACATTCAGGTAATGGATGCGGCCTGCGCTCTCGGCCGAAACGGTAACCTGTACCGCTTCAAAATTTCCGTAGGCATCGCTCAGGCTGCTGTTGTTGCTGCAGGAGGAAAACATAAGTGAAACCACCGTCAACAATACATTTGTTGCAATTGTGATATGATATCTTTTCATAATTCCTTGAAGTTAAAATTTCTGACTTTATGCGTTTCTACGATGGGGCTGCTGTACAACTATAAACCACCTGTTGCGGCCTTGTACAATGCCTTCGATTGCAGCAGCTGCATTTTGTGAAGGTTTCGGGTAAGCAATGCCTGTTCTTCGGCAAGCTGGTCGGTAACAAAATCAGAAGCGGTTAAGGTTCCGTTTTCGAGNNAGGTATTGCTGCACCTGCGATTTGTTGGCCAGGTCGTAGGCATTTTTCTGGTTTTCGATGATGGTTTTGCTCAGGTCAACGATTTGTTTCTCGCGACGGGTTTCATTCCAGTTCCAGAAATTCCAGCTTAGTTTTGCGCCAACAGTACAGAAAAAAGCTGATCCTTCCTTAAAGAAATTATAGCCAGGATTGCCATAACCTGCCGTTCCGAACCCGTAAAGCCTGGGGCGTTCTTTTGCAATGGTAAGTTTTCGGGTGGCTTCCAGCTTTTGCTGCATCAGGCCAAACACACCAAATTCGGGCCGAAGGTTTGTGTATGTCAAAAGATCTACGCTCATGGCGGGCTCAACAAATTGGGTGTTACTGCTGATGGTAAGCCCGGTTAACACCTGCATGCTGCTGACAAGTGCCTGTTTCTGCGATTTTACATCCAGCAGGCGTTGTCCGGCTTTCAGAATTTCGGCTTGCAGTACCTCTGCGGCCGATGGCAACAACACGCCCTCTTTTACTGATGCTTTCACTTTTTCAAGCCGCCCCGATAAATCACTGATAGTGTTGTTGATCACCTCCGCATTCAGATCGGAAAGCAAAATGCTGAAATATAGCTGGTTGATACGCTCCTTAAGTTTATAGAGTTCGGCATCATTATTCAGCTGGTTGATCTGGCGGCTATAATCCTCTATGGTTCCCTGGGCATCAATGGCCCCGCCTCCGTATATCAGCTGGTTGGCATCAACCGACATTTTGTACTGTGCTTTGGGGATAACCGGCGCCGGAGCATTGGGTAAGCTGACCAGTAGCTGTATTACCTCGTTCTGATAGGTTGCCTGCCCGTTGAGGTTCAGCTGTGGCAATTTCCCGTTATTGATATTTTTTTGCTGCAGGTCGCTCGAACTCGCATAAATTTCATTCTGGGCCGAGAGCGGGTTGTTTTTCATGGCAGCACCCAGGCATTCGTCGAGCGTGAGCGCCTGCTGTGCCTTTGCCTGCGTGAAAAGCACAACAAATAAACTGGCTATAAATGATCTGTACCTCATACGGCTAATGATTTATGAACAAAATCAATGACTTCAGTTTGTCGTAATTCCAGATAGGCCTGGTATTCGGCATCGCTCATCTGGAAAATATTCTGGATAATAGGCCTGGCAACAAAAGGAAACAGGCACATGGCAATGGTATTTACCAGCAGGTGTTCGGCTTTAATCGGCCTGATAATTCCCCTGGCTGCTTCCTCATCTATTTGCTTTTGTATCATTACAGGGTTGATACCCGATTTCTGAATATATTTCAGGAACCTTTCCGGGTTCGAATTCAGCGTATTAATAACAAATGAGGGGATGTACGGATTCTCGTGTAAGGCATTCAGGTATATTTTTACAAAAAAACTGATCTTTTCCTTAATTGCCAGGTTCGATTCGAGCAATTGTCTTACTGCCGGGAACAGGTGCGCAGCCACTTCGCTGAATACCGCATCAAAAAGATTTTCCTTACTCCTGAAATAATAATGCAGCAATGCTTTGTTAATACCTGCCCTGTCGGCAATTTCCTGCATGCGGGCACTTTCGTAGCCTTTGGCAATAAATACTTCGCGCGCGGCTACAAGTATTTGAATTTCTGTATTTTCGCCTGAAGTTGTCATAGATTTTGTGTTTAATCAACTGGTTTAACCAATTTGTTTAACCAGGTGGTCAAAATTAAAACAAAAAATAACAGGAAAAACAAATTCCTGTTATTTTTTTTATATCGTTGATTTAAACCGGTCAAGCGGGTATTTGCCAGGGATTAACTTGCCGGCAAAATAACTTTTATCTTCTGCCCTACTTTTAACCCGGCCTTGCCTGATAACTTATTCCATTCCTTCAGCTGGTCGATGGTAATGCCTTCGTAATGCTGGGCTATTTTCCAGAGCGTATCGCCTGGTTTAACGGTATAATAAACCAGCTTCAGGTCTTTTTCGGCTTTCTTTGCCTTATCCTGTTTGGCAATTTCCTGCGCTGCAACGGTTGCATTGCTTCCACTGTCGGGGGCATTTACGCGTAATTTCTGACCTACAATCACATTATTTGTTTCCAGCGAATTCCAGGCTACAAGTTCATCGGTGGATACACCATAATTACTCGAAATCTTGTTCAGCGATTCTCCCTTTTTTACTACATGGTATTTGGCAGGGGAAGCTTTTTGATGTGTTACTGATTCTTTCCCTTTATTTGAAGCCAAATTTTCAGCAGTTTCAGCTTTACCAGGAGCATTCACCCTGAGTTTCTGGCCAACCATCACATTTTTGCTCTCAAGCGAGTTCCAGGCTACAAGTTCGTCGGCAGTTACATTGTAGCTGGCCGAAATTTTTGTAAGTGTTTCACCTTTCTTAACCACATGGTACTTAGCAGTAACAGCATTCGCACCCGACGTATGCTGCCTGTTTTTTTCTTCAGTATTAACGGCCAGGTTTTCTTCTGTTTCAGTCTTACCCGGGGCGTTTACCCTGATTTTCTGACCAACAAGTACATTCTGTTTTTTCAAATGGTTCCACGCCATCAGGTTAGAGGTGGAAACATTGTATTTAGCAGCAATTTTGCCAAGACTTTCCCCCTTTTTAACTACATGAATTTTTGCAGGTATTTCCCTGGTTTGGGTTTTAGTATCGACCTCGGCAGTAGTTTTTTCTTTCTCCTGTGTTTCGCTATTTGAGGCTACATTCTGGATTACCGGTACTTCCTTAGGCATTTTTGCTTTAACAGCTGGTTCTTTCACCTGTACGTATATTTTTAGTGATTGCCCGCGTGCCACCGATGATTTCTTCAGCTTGTTCCATTTTTTAATTTCTGAAGTGGAGCAATCATATTTCCGTGCAATAGTAGCCAGTGTTTCGCCTTTACGTACTTTATGGGTAACACGTTTGGTTACATAATCATAATCGGTGTTATCCTGAACCTTAAACTGATTCGGGTCGTAGCCTTTCAACTGGTAGTAAGCATACAGCGATGGCTCATTATTGATAAAATCGGCAATTGACTTTTGGGGCAAACGGATATAAAATGGGTTTGCAGGCGTGGCGGGGATAAAACCAGTGCGGAATGTAGGGTTTAAAAACTCAAGATCGGAATAGCTTAACTTGAGTTTATCAGCAAGTATGCCTAGCGTAAGTGGCTGATGTACAGCTACTGTATCGGTTTCGTGGTAAACGGTTTTGGGAAGTACCGGGTATATATTATGTTCATTGGAATAAGCCATCACATAATTAACCGCAATAAAAGCAGGAACATAATCGCGGGTTTCGCGGGGCAGGTAAGGCATTATTTCCCAAAAGGTCATTTTACCTCCCGATCGCCTGATAGCTTTGTTTACATTTCCTGGTCCTGAGTTATATGCTGCGAGTACCAGAAGCCAGTCGTGGTACATATTGTACAGATCGTTGAAATGCCTGCAGGCAGCAACCGTCGATTTGAGCGGGTCGTTGCGGTCGTCGACATAGGAAGTAACTTCGAGCCCGTAAACTTTGCCGGTGTAGTACATAAACTGCCACAAACCACCTGCCCCAACCCTCGAGCGGGCTTTGGCATTCAGCGCTGACTCTACGATAGCCAGGTATTTCATTTCGAGCGGGATATTGTATTTATCGAGCTGTTGTTCGAACATGGGGAAATACATCTGGGCTAATCCCAATACCCTCGAAGTGGTACCGCGTTTTTTGTTCGCATACAAATCGATAAACATCCTCACGTAAGGATTGTAAGTGAGGTTAATAGGCGAGCCTACATCAAGCCGCTGCATGCGGTAGTAGTAAACCGAATCAGGATAGGTAGGAACAAAATTGGGCAGAAAATTATATTTGTTCTCGTTGAGCAGGCATATGGTATTTTCGCTGTTTTCGAAATACTTGAGCGTGCTCAGACTATCGAGTGCGGCTACTATAAAATTATCTTCTACCAATTCCATTTCTCCCGGTTTTTTGTCGGGTGAGTTATAATCGCCGGCTTGCTGAGCTTTCACCACAACAGTAAACCCGAGCAAAAATGTCATCAGTAAAATTTTCACTGTTTTAATCATATTTTATCTTTTATTTTTCACGGCTTACACCACAAATGCGGGCGAAACCACAATTATTTCAAGCTTGTTAAGGTTACCTAACCTCTGATTATCTGTTAAGTACTTATTCCTGATCCCCGATATATCCCACTCAAATGGTATATCGAAGTTATTAAAACAAAACGCTTTAAAAGTACAATAATCACACACTGTGAAATGTGTGAATTACTTTTTTAATGCACAATCTGTTGTTCAAAAAGTATAACGACTCAAACCGGTATTTTGGTATTCCAAAACATCGATTTCCCAAGTCATAGTGTCCTGGTCAGGATGGCAGCGTATTCAGTAAACTGCAGAACTGAAACAAAATCTTATTTGCCGGTATTAGGATCCGACTTGGCATCTGAATCTTCTTCTTTCATTCCATCCTTAAAGCTTTTTACACCTTTGCCAATGCCTTTCATCAGTTCAGGAATTTTTTTACCGCCAAATAGTAAGAGCACGATGGCAAGAATAAGAATTATTTCAGTTGGCCCGATTTTACTCATATAAATGTCTTTTTAAAGTGTGTAGAGCGCAAAGTTAACGCAATTACATTCACATTCCCGACCCTTTTAACATAAAAGTTCTAAAAATATCAAAAATTATAAATATAAACTCCAATATTCCTTATCATACAACATGCATAAAATGAATAATTTAATCATTAAGTTTAAGCCCGGCTCAAGTCGGAATACGAATGTACGCTATGCCATAGACTAATATTTTACCCTGACGTTTAGTACATATTTTTTTCGGACCCCAGGCATCATGAAACTTCCCGGATCAACCGATCCGCAGCTAAAAACTATTCCTGTTTGATTGCTAAATGTTAAGCCAGCTGGCAGGATTTTGCACCATGGTACCCTGCCATAGTTCAAAATGCAGTCTTGACCGGGATTCGCCCTGACCTGTTGCTACAGTACCCAGCGATTGGCGGATTTTCACCTTATCCCCCTTTTTCACTGATACCGATTCGAGGTTCGAATAAACCGAGAGATAGTCTCCATGCCTTACAATAACCACATAATTAAGATTGGCAATAAACATAATGCTTGATACTTCACCATCGAAAACCACTTTAGCCTGGGCGCCGGGCGATGATGTAATATCAATCCCGTTGTTTTTGATTTTAATATTCTGAAATTCGGCATGCGGATGCTCGCCAAATGAGGATATAATGGAACCCCTGTCGATGGGTGATGGAAGCCGTCCTTTGTTGCCGGCAAAACTTCCGGTAAGCGCAACATCTTCGGCCGACACCGACATGCTGTTAGAGCCTGCTGGTGCAGCCTTTGCTGCCGTTGACCTGGTCTCAGTCACGCTGGCAATTGGTTCTGGCTTAGGTTCAACCGTTTTTTTACCCGTCTCCGTTTTTGTTTTCGATTTATTTTCTGCTTCAGCTTTAGCCTTTGCCTTACGTTCGGCCTCAACGGTGGCTTTACGCTCATTGGCTAAATTGGCTGCTTTACGCGCTTTTTCCTCGTTTGCCTTCTTTATTTCGGCGGCTACAACATTTTCAATGGCTATCTGTAATTTATTCAGGGCCACTTCATTATTCCGGAGTTTTACCAGCAGCGTTTTTTCCTGCGAAGTGAGATTTTTGATCTTCTCATCTTTCTGAGTCTTTTCGTTGGCCAGTTCATTCCGCTCCTTCTCCTGCGAATGTTTCAGCTGCAGCTTTGATGATTTTTGCCGTTCAAACTCCAGTTTTTTTGCCGCAAGCACCTGTTGTGTTTCATTAATCGACTTTACCTGTTCTTTGCGGTATGAAGTATATTGCTGCAAATATTTCAGCCGCTTATAAGCCTGGTTAAAATTGTGAGAAGCAAAAATAAACATCAGCCGGTTATACGCGCTTCGGTTGCGGTATGTGGAATAAATTATACGTGCATATTCAGCTTTCAGGCTGCTGAGATTCAGTGTGATGCGATATATGGTGTCGTTCAGGTTTTTCACCTGGCTGTCAATACCTCCAACCTCTTCTTCAATTTCATTAATCAGGTCCTCGCGCTTGCTTATTTTTTTATTGATTAAAACAAGCTGGTTAAGGTTGGCTGATTTATTGAGCTTTGTTTGTTCGAGCTCCCGGTTCAATTCAATGATTTCTTTTTCGAGCTTCGATTTACGGCTTTGCATATTACTTTTATCGCTCTGCGCATACATACTGAAGTTTGCTAGCCAAAGCAGCAGTACCAGGGCACAGCCAGATAAAAACAGGTAAAAGCGTGTATGTCGATGCCGGAAATTACGGGTCATTACTTCTTGGGTTGAATAGTAGTTGTTCGGGTATAGGTGTCAGGAATCCGGAACGGATAGGTCTGGTCCTGGTTCAGCTGGATTTTGGAATATTTAATCTGGATTCCTATTTTCTTATCATCAGTTTCCACTTTGAAATTGAGGCTGGTGGGGATAAGTTCAGCACCTACCGTTTCGAATTCAGCATAGTTGGCTGTAAATTTCCGGCTATCGCGTTCGGCTTCTTTAAGTAGTACCCTTAACACTTTGAAACTTTCAGGATCGAGCCAGATGCTTTGTATCGGGATGCTGATATCGTCTTCGCTTTTTCGTACAAACCTGCGGAGTTTGCGGCGGTCGACGGTATTGAGCTTATATTGCTGGTTTTCAACCGATGCCTTAAAGGTATTTGATTCGTAAAGCGAAAAATCATTCCCCAACAGGAAAGCCTGCGCCATATCGAAATCGAGTGTTTTGTTCAGCAACTGGTTGATATACCCAAAGCTATTTACAAAATAGGTGTTGCTTAGCCTGTTGATATATTTGATTGAATCAGGGGTAAGCATAAAACGCACAGCTTCAATTCCCAGTGCCGGCGTAATTGATATCCATATGATGCTGTCGTGTTCAATACGCAGGTTACCCGACACAGATGTCTTTTTTCGATCGACCTGGTAAGTAACATTGAATTTTGCCGAGAACTGGTCAAATTTCAATTCATGTTCCTTCAGTTTTGTTGTGAGGAACTCAGCACCTTGTTCCTTAATGGGTTCCCTCACCGCTTTTCGGCTTGAAGAACAGGATATCAATCCGCAAAATAAAATTACAGCTAAAGTCAGCCTTGCTACCTGCCTGATATGCTTACTCATATAATTTCCTTTCCTTGATCTTCTTCTCCAGGTTCTGGGATCCCGTTCCTGCATTGAGCGCTTTTTGCCAGTTCAGCAAAGCTTGTTCAGTATCGCCAAGTTTAAAGTAAATATCTCCGAGATGTTCGAGTAGATCCGAATCGGGCGAAGCTGTTGCCGCCACCGCCTTTTCGACCCATTGTAATGCTTCGGGGTAGCGCCCCAGTTTATACAGCACCCATCCGTAGGTATCCATATTTGCCGGATTGGCGGCATCTAATTTAAGCGATTTTGCAGACATAGCTTCTGCTTTTGCCAGGTTTTCGTTTCGCAACGACAAATAATAAGCGTAATTATTCAGCACATAGCTGTTCTCCGGATCAAGTTTCAGGGCCTTTTCGTAGCTTTCGTCCGAAAGTTTGTGATTCTTCAGCCGGTTATACGCATCGCCAAGCGAAGTATAAAACTGGACGAGGAGCGCGTTATTCACACTCACCAGTTTTATTCCGGCATTCAGGCTCTCAACGGCGGCTTCGTATTTGTTTTTCTGCAATTGCGCAACGCCTTTAAACAGGTATGGCACCGGGAATAGAGGGAATAATTCAACAGCCCTGGTGCCTTCACTTTCCATTGCTTCGTAATCGGAAAGTTGTATTTCGGTATTTAAAAGGGTTTCCCATACGGCATATCGGCTGCTGTCAATGGCAATAACCTTGCGGTATTCATCGCGGGCTTCGGCATATTTCTTATCATCCAGCAGAAAATCACCATACATGGAGTGTGCCTTTGCATTATCGGGGTGCGTTTGAACCAGAACCTGGGCCAGGTTTATAATTTCAGGTTTATTGGCATTATAAACATCAGCTGCTGTGAAATAAGTCAGCAATACCCTGATTTTAGTGTCGATATCAAGTGCAGGATTTGCAAAACCAAGTTTTAATTCGTTAAACGTTTGCGGTATATCTCCCTTTTGCCGGTAATAATCGGATAAGCTGATATGGATGTAAGGATTGGTGGGATCCTTATCAAGGATTTTCTGGTAATACACAACAGCCTGCTCGGGCTTTCCGGCATTCATATACATTTCGGCAAGCATCGAATTATACCTTGTTTCCTCCCCGGGAAACTGAACGATGAGTTTTTCGAGTTCCTGGGCAGCCTTATCTGTCTTTTTCAGAATCAGGTAAATCTGTTGTTTTTTCAACGAAATTTCCTCATTAACGCCTATAATTTCCTCTATTTTATTGTATGTGTCAACAGCACCATCACCATCCTCGTTCATCAGGTAAGCGTTGGACAGCTCGAACAAAAAATCGACATTATTCGGATCCATTTTAACCAGGCTCTCGCAGGTTTTCAGCAATTCCTTTTTCCGGTCGGCTTTACCGTAAATTTCTACCAGGAGCAATTTATACCACTTATTTGCGGGTTCCAGTTCAGTTGCCTGCTCGGCGTACGATGCCGCCGTTATATAATCAGCAGCCGTAAAATAAAGCTGTGCAAGCTCATACATCGAAGCCGAATGCTTTGGATTTTTTTCGATACACGATTTATACAGGGTTATTGCACCGGCATAATCACCTTTAAGTTTTGCCGTCGTAGCATCCAGGAAAAGGTTGGTAACGTCCTCAGTATTACCTGGAATTTCGACCGTTGTTTCAGCTTTATTCTTCTTTTTCTTTTCGCGCTTCTGCGAAAAAGTAACTCCGGGCCACACAATGCAGGCAAGAAATATTACGATTATAATCTTATTCATTCAGCAGGGTATTCAGGTGAATAATTATTTAAACAACCAGTCTGATTTCAGAATTCATCGAAACAGGTTGTATGTATAACTCTGTATTTAAACATTTTATTTTCAGTGTGGGTATGCAATACTGAATTTTATTCGCATCAAAGCTACAATTCAGTCCATCTGTTCATTTTGCCGTGCATTTATAAAATCATTCAGAATTATCAGTATCAGCGGGAAAATACTTTTGAAGTTAAAATGCTGAAAACGGAATGTTTCTCAGTATTTACAGCACATTTAAAGGCCTGGCAATGCACAGCTTTTGCGTTGGTTATTTAACGCCTGTATGCCCGAAACCACCTTCGCCCCTGGCCGTTTCCGAAAGCATTTCAACTTCATTCCAGCTGATATGTTCGAACCGCGCTATAACCATTTGTGCAATACGTTCACCGGGTTCGAGTGTAAATGGAACATCTGAAAGATTAACCAATATCACTTTTATTTCTCCACGATAATCAGGATCGATGGTTCCGGGTGTATTTACCAGCGAAATCCCGTGCTTGGCTGCCAGGCCGCTCCGTGGACGAATCTGCGCTTCAAAACCCTCGGGCAACTCAATAAAAAGTCCGGTAGGAACCAGCGAACGCTCCAGGGGTTTCAGCGTCAGAGGTGCTTCCAGATTTGCTCTCAGATCAAGACCTGCCGAATGAACCGTTGCATACTGCGGCAATTCGAATCGAGAACGGTTTACAATATTAACTTTCATAAATCAAGCAATTTTAATGGGTCAATGAGGTTCTGATTTAATTAAAATCGATTTAATTTTTTGTATATCAATATGTTCATGTTTCAGTACCAGGAACACAAATGCGATGATATACAGGGTATTTAATAAAATTCGTAAAGCTAAGGATTCAGGTGCCAGGAATACACTCAGGAGGTAAATCGCAATGCCCGCCCCGAAATACAAAAGAATTGTTTTTGTATCGTAGGGTATAGGATAGTATCGACGGCTCAGGTAATAACTGAAAACTACCATCGAGAGATAGCTCAACAGGTATCCCCAGGCAGCGGCCATTAAACCATACACCGGCATAAATAATACATTGATCACCAGGTTTATACCCAACCCAAGCAAGGTAATGGTAAGTGCATAATGCGTTTTGTCCGACAATTTGTACCACATCGAGAGGTTAAAAACAACTCCAAGCAAAATGTTGGCAATCAGCATAATAGGTAATACAGCTATGCCACTTCTGAAACTTTTACCCAGCAACAATGCAAAAAGTTCAGGATACATGGCGATACCCAGGAAAATAAATACACAAAATGCCACAAAATACTTCATCACATCCGCGTATATTTTCTTCATATCCTCCCGTAATGCAGATGAAAAAAAGAAGGGTTCAGCAGCATACCTGAACATTTGAACAAACAGCACCATAAAAACCGCCAGTTTAACATTGGCATTAAATATACCAAGCTGATCCTGCCAGGGCGAAGTTTCGGGTGCAAAAAACCGGAAAAATATCCGACTGATAAAGTCGTTAGCCACACCGGGTAATCCAGCTATCATCAGCGGAAGCGAATATTTCATCAGCGCTTGAAACTGTTGTTTCGAGAATCTGAATTTCACATCCAGCAGGCGCGGGATAAAGAGAACAAGTGATACAACACAACTCAGCAGAATAGCCAGCAGGATATACCCGTAATCGGGTTTTGCCGGAATGAAATTCAGCAGGAACGAATCGGGATGTTTTACAAAATAGGCAGGTAAAAAGAAGAACAACAGCACGTTGAATCCTACTTCGGATATGATTTTAATACTCCTGAAGAGCGCAAACCTGAATGCTTTATTCCTAAACCTGAGTTCGGCAAAAAGTATAGCAGTAAAACAATCAATAGCCAGAATACCGGCTGAATAAATGATGTAACTGGCCGGGTGCGAAGTAAACGAGCTCAACTGTCCGGCAAAAAGGATAATCAGCAGCAAGAACGAAAGCGAAGTAGCTCCAAGTGAAAATAGAGCTGTTGAGAATATCAGCCCGGCCCTGCTCTTTTCTTTACTCGCAAACCTGAAAAACCCGGTTTCGAGTCCAAAGGTTAATACGACCTGCAATAATGCAATATAGGCCAGTAATTCCGATGCCAGGCCGTAATTACCGGTGGTAAGCATCCGGGTATACAGAGGCACAAAAAAGAAATTGATGACCCGAGCAACTATAGAGCTAAGTCCGTAAATTGCAGTTTGGCCGGCTAACTGTTTAAGTGGATTCAAACCGGAATTGTATTAAAACGTGCAAAAGTAAGCAAATTAGTGGCTGGTGGTTAAAACCATTGCCGCGATGGCCCTGGTTTAAGAATAATTAGGAATACCCTGAGCCTTGGACCTGATCTGTGGCCGACATGCCGGAAATGTTCTATTCGTTTTCTCCCAGCGGAAGTACAACAAAAAATACGGTTCCTTCTCCAGGAGTTGTCTCGAACCAAATCCGCCCACCTGAATTATCAATAATGTTTTTCACCATAGCCAGCCCAAGCCCCATACCAGCAGTTTTGGTTGTAAAATTCGGCGAGAAAATCCGTGTTTGCCTGTCGCTGGGTATACCTGTTCCATTATCGTGAAAGCTGATCTGGCATGCACCATCAACAATAGCCAGTTTAATTTTAACAATACCTTGCCGCTCGTCGGGAATTGCTTGTATGGCATTCTTTATCAAATTATTAAATACCCTTAGTACCTGGTTGGGATCCGCCTGAATGAAGCATTCACTCACTTCAGTCTCGAAACTGATATTGCTATCCGACTGGTCTCTGAACAAATCGGCTGACTGTTGCACCAGAGGAACCACATCGAACTGCTGAATCTGTGGTTCGGGCATTTGAGCAAAATCAGAAAACTCAGTTGCGATGGACGAAAGCGTATCGATTTGCATAATCAGCGTTTGCGAAAACCGTTTCAGCCTCGCATCCCAATCGGGGGCTTTATCATTCCAGGCCCTCATCAGTAATTGCATGCTGAGTTTTATTGGCGTCAACGGGTTTTTGATTTCGTGTGCCACCTGCCTGGCCATCTGACGCCAGGCGCTTTCGCGCTCGCTGCGTGCAAGCAATTCGGCACTTTTTTCCATTTCATCTATCATCCGGTTGTACTCATCCACCAGCCGGCCTATCTCATCCTTTCGCGACCACTCAATTTTGGCATTCTTATTCCCAATTTTTATTCTACTAAACTGGTTACCAATATGTTGAAGTGGTTTTGTAATATATCGCGAAAGCAACAGTGCAAGCATGACCGTGATCACGATCATGATAATATAAATATTCGAAAAAGCTGAAATAAGTCCGGATATTTCGCGTCGTATCTCTTCCTGTTTCGCAAAATATGGCAGGTTTAAATAGCCCAGCAACCGATTATCGAAATTTCGTACCGGGGTATAGGCCGATAAAAACTCATAAGATCCGATGTGTTCACGCTCAATGAAGAAGGATTTTTTATCCAGCATAAGTTGCTTTGCACTTTCAGGATTAATTTGTTCGGAAATCATTCCCTCCCTGAAAATCTGGTCGCGTGAGGAAGCCAGCAGGTAACCTTTGGTATTGTATATATTTATGTCAGTAAAATATGTATTCGAGAGGTTGATCAGCAGATCCGAGAGTTCATCGCCAGGTACTGAGTCGAGTGATGATAATGCCCCGAAACGAGTTTCCAGATCAACCAGAACCGAATTTAATTTCTCATTTAAAATTTCGTTGTTTTTGTTTGTATTTAAGTTGTTGATAAACAATAAACTAACGGTAACCAGAACGATTGATGATATCACTATGGTAGAAATCATGATGACCTGCAACCGCAGTCTGAAAGTAAAGATTCCACTTCTCCAGTTAAGTTTCGACTCCTTCAGCCAATTGATGATGAGCAGCATAATAACAAGCAGAAGAAAGAGATAAGAGAACGGCGAAATCAGGTCTGATATACGTGGCAACTCCCTGCTCAATACAATCATAGTATTGCCATCGGGGCTAAAGATGTAGTGCGAATAACTTTTGGCATCAAAAAAGCCTTGTTTGGTCTTTTGATTGATAATGTTCCTATTATCAATATCGAAGGAGAACTTTCCCACGTTTTTAACCAGCTCACCCTTGTAATAAAACGCATAGGAATATCCGTACAGATTATCCGTTTTTGTATTCCTGTTATCGTATAATAATTCAGGATAGCCTAAGCCTTTCCAGATATCATTTGAGCTTATTTCGACAAAAATATGATTGCGTTTTTTAACTCCGTCATCCAATGATTCAATGTCAATTTTGCCCAGGTAATACATAGCATCTGCCGATTGACGAAGGAAATGAAGTCCTGGAACTGACACCGGTTTCATAAACTGCTGTATTTTATCATCAAAATACTTTTCGCACCCGGTAATGATATTGCCCGGCTTAATACTCAGGTTTTTATCGCGGCTACAAACTGTAATCTGTACCAGGTATTTACTCCAGTATCCGGTAAAATATTTCTGGTGGATATAATTACTGATTTCATTCATGGTTGAATCAGTATCATCTGCTTCGAAAAGTGTCTTTAGGAAAGTATCATTCCTGATACTTTTAGCTGCCTCATTGTAAAAATATTCAGCCAGGTTATCGCGGGCATCCGAAAGATGTGAAGCAAGCAAAGAACGTTTTTGATGTTCACGCAGGGTTTCGGACCGATTGAGCAGGTTCGTGGCAAGTAATGAAAGAACAATCACCAGCAAAATTACCCGGCTTACCTGGTAAGTGGCACTTGTATTTTCATTTATTTTAAAAAGCAGTATTGCAAATAAAATGAGAAGAAAAAGAGTGGCTAATGGATCGAACTTACCCGACATGAACGTAAGAGCTCCATACAAAACTAAGCCCGAAATAGCAGCTAAAAAGAATGCTAACCTATCAACGGACCACCTGAAAAACAGCTTACCTGCAAGTTCGAAAATAAGCAGAAATCCAAAGAGTAAACAGCCAATGATTAACATCCCAGTGTGGCTGATATGGGGTAGGCTCAGGATATTTTCGAAACGAAACGAGATGCTTGAATTTATTACCAGCCCTTTAATGGTTTCAGTCAGCAGGTAGTATAAAACTACAAGCAGAAGTACTGAAACTGAAACTGCAATTTGTTTTTTGAAAATAGTAAGCCGGGAACCGATTCTTATTGAAAACTGATATTTATATGCCAGGAACGTCAATTGTACTCCAATCAGTGAGTTAATCAGGAAATCGCCCAGCGAAGGCAGCAGATCGGAAGATGCAAAATAGGCTGGATTAAACAGCGTTACCTGGTAAAGATCAGCAGGAAACCGGAAATAAAACTGCAATGCCCTTAGTATTACAACATCGAGGACAAACGCTAAAAAAAGCAGCCATTTATGATGAATTTCCTTTGAAATTATGGCATATAAAATAAACAGTGCCGATACCAGGAAAAGAAAGCTGCTTATATAAAGCGCAAAAACAAGATACTGCAGCCAAATAGGCAACTCAAACGGTTGCTCATACGTTAGACTAAACAGAAATTTCCCTTCTGGATTTTTAATCTCGTACTTTCCACGACTTAAGTTTAAAGCAGCATTAGCCGGTGCGCTGAATTTTTTGAAGAACCCGCTGGGTAAATAATCGTTTACATACCTATAATCATAGCGTATCAGCTGCAATGCTACCACATAAAAATTCCGTACCTGTTTTTGCCTGGCGAGGTAATAGCCGCTACCGGTGCGAATAACTTCAGTCGAAAAATTCTGGCTGTCTCTCATCAACGGGGCAGCAAAAACATTTGATGTCCAAAACTTCAGGCTATCATTTCTATAGACTAATATTTCAACACCACGATCAGAAAATGCATCACGGTAGTTCGTATTGAAAACGTGATACCAACTGGAATTATCTTCAAGGTTTACGGAGGCCAGTTTATCAATTTCATTATCGAGGTCCCTGCAACTTGCTGCAATTTCACGCGTAAGTCGTCCGGCGACATTTTGAGGTGTAAAATAATTTTTAAATGCGGCTGAAATAACTACGGCAGAAAAAAATAGAGCTACACTACAAAAGAGTGCAATAAAAAGGTGATTTCTTACTTTTCTTGGCGTAATCATACGTTTAATATCACGAAATCCACTATTGACAAGGGTTCTGGAGGCTACTTCAAATAATGCGTTAAAAACGACGATCTCGGCAAAATCGGGGCAACGTATTACAGAGCCCCCAAAAGCGAATATAGCGCTTAAAAACCACCTATTTTGTTTTTAGTAAATAAATGTGGCTCGAAAAACCGTTTTTTTGCCCTGCTTTCGCATTTGACCAAAAACCATTCCATATAGCAGGTAACCAATGCATTTTCCCGGTCTTGTATTTCTCACTCAGAAGGCTGACATAAAAAGCATCGAAACGCATAGGCAACACACGAATCAGTTTAAATCCATATTTCCCGAATAGAAATTCTACATCAGCCCTTGTGAAATGATATAAATGGCGGGGTACATCATAACCGGCCCAAAACTTGCCATATTTCAGGGCATCATAGGCATCACAGTTTGGCAGTGCAATCACCAGGGTACCTCCCGGCTTCAGCAGACGCTTCAGTTGGTCCATTCTTTGGTCGAGCGCTGAAACATGCTCGAGAACATGCCACATGCTGATTACATCAAACGACGATTTTTCAAAATCATCCAGTTGCTCTTCAGGAAATACTTTTAATGCGAATTCGGAAATGGCGCGGTTCCGTGTTTTTTCATCGGGTTCTATTCCGGCTGCTTCCCACCCCTTGCTTTCCATGTAATGCAGAAACTGCCCAGTGGCACAACCAATGTCCAGAATTTTTCCTTTCAGATGGTAATTGCTGATCAGGGCATATTTGCGGCTAAGGGTGTATTTGCGCACCAGCTGGTAAACCGATGCAAAAAGCCCCTTACGGGCATCGGAGTGCGAAATGTAATCGGTCGACTGGTAATACTTACCCAACTCATTAGCCTCTGGCCGGGGATTGGTAAACCTGAAACCACAGTTACTACATCTTGAAATCGTAAATTCCACGCCCGACAGGAAAAAATCCGTTGTGGAAAGAAACGGATCTGATTTCTGCGATCCGCAAACAGGACATTGTTTTAATTCCTCCATTCAATAAAATATTCAGGTTACTATGTATCCCAACAATAAAAACATGATGGGAAGTAGTATAATTTTTGTTTCAAATGTATTAAATCCGCTCCTAATTTCTCACGTTTTAAAGTCCCACCCTACTCTGACGTGATAAATAAATTGCTTTCTTTTTTAATTTCACTACCGCCGGGCCAGGTATGTTCCACGTGAAACATGTTCTATCTCCCCAGGAAAACAAGCAACACAGAAATATCAGAAGGAGATATCCCGCTGATACGCGATGCTTGCCCGATGGTCGACGGACGAATTCGCGAAAGTTTTTGTCGGGCTTCGGTTGACAATGACAAAAGACCCTGGTAATCAAAAACAGGTTTCAAGGGCATATCGTCAAATTTCGAAAGTTTTTCGGCTATCTCCTGCTCCTTGCTGATGTACCCGTCATATTTAATCAATATTTCTGATTCTTCAAGAATTTCAGCAGCACCATTACCAATCTGATCTGCAAATTGCTTCAGAAAATCTACATGGGCTACCAGGTCAGCCATAGAAACCTGGGGCCTTAACAACAAGGTATCAAGTTTTACCTTTTGCTTCAGCGGGGCAGTTCCAATGCTTTCGAGGAAACCGTTTACCTGGTCGGGGCTCACACTGGCAGAACCCATAAAAGCTTTCAACTTGTTAATCCATTCCAGTTTATTGTTTACTTTGGATAACCGTTCTTCTGCTGCCAATCCCAATGCTGCACCTGCCGGGGTAAGCCTCAGATCGGCATTATCCTGCCTGAGCAGGATCCGGTATTCCGCCCTGGATGTAAACATTCGGTAAGGTTCATCGACACCCTTTGTAATCAGGTCATCAATTAAAACACCAATGTAGGCATCCGACCTTTTTAAAATAAACGGCTCTTTATCCC
Organism: Bacteroidales bacterium UBA4417; assembly: GCA_002389705.1. Lineage (GTDB taxonomy): Bacteria > Bacteroidota > Bacteroidia > Bacteroidales > UBA4417 > UBA4417. The sequence goes on along the minus strand of DGQJ01000288.1, from coordinate 1,300 downwards.
TAATTCCTAAATGCGCATTAATACCAGCCATTAAACCCTGGGCAGCAGCTTCTTCGTAACCTGTAGTTCCATTGATCTGCCCGGCGAAATAAAGATGCTTTACCAGCTTTGTTTCGAGCGTATAATTCAGTTGAACAGGCGGGAAATAATCATATTCAATGGCATAACCCGGCCTGAAAATTCTTGCATTTTCAAGCCCCGGGATCAGATGTAAAGCTTTTACCTGTATTTCGGCTGGAAGCGACGAAGAAAATCCATTCAGATAATATTCAATGGTATCCCAACCTTCAGGCTCAACAAAAAGCTGATGGCGAGTCTTATCTGCAAAACGGTTTATTTTATCTTCTATCGAAGGGCAATACCTCGGACCAATCCCCTCAATACGCCCGGTAAACATCGGTGATTCGTGAAAACCCGTTTCGAGTACTTTATGTACTTCAGGAGAAGTATAAGTAATATAACATGGACGCTGACGCTGAAGAACAGGGGTATCAGTAAACGAAAATTTTCCGGGTATATCGTCTCCTGGCTGCTCTTCCATACGTGAGAAATCAATAGAGCGGCCATCAATACGTACAGGGGTTCCGGTTTTCATACGGCTTGATTCAAAACCAAGTTGAGCCAGGTTTTCAGTTAAACCCATAGCGGCCTTCTCCCCTATTCTTCCACCTCCGAAGGATTTTAACCCGATATGAATTAATCCGTTCAGGAAAGTACCGTTCGTTAAAATTACCGCTTTGCTTTCAATATGGTAACCCATGGCCGTATGAACGCCATTTACAACACCATCCTTCACCGACAATCCTACAACTGTATCCTGCCAGAAATCTACATTCGGGTTTCGCTCCAGGGTAAGCCGCCACATTTCAGAAAAACGCATCCGGTCACTTTGAGCCCGGGGACTCCACATGGCTGGTCCTTTTGACCGGTTCAACATCCGGAATTGAATCATGGTATGATCCGTGATTATTCCAGATTGTCCTCCCAGCGCATCAATTTCGCGTACAATCTGACCCTTGGCAATACCACCCATAGCCGGGTTGCATGACATTTGTGCAATGGTACCCATCTGCATAGTTATCAGCAAAACGGAAGACCCAAGCACTGCTGCAGAATGAGCAGCCTCACTTCCGGCATGACCGGCTCCAACAACAATTATATCGTATTTCTTAAACAATTCTCAAATGTTTCACGTGGAACAAACGCTGAAACCTTTGGTGCCCAATGGTTTCAGCCCATTTTACTAAATATTCGGATACGAAGCCAGGTAAAAATCCTCCTTACTTCGCATCACTTTTTT
>DGQJ01000245.1:953-4843 GCA_002389705.1 Bacteroidales bacterium UBA4417 | reverse complement strand
AATTCATGGCATTGATCCTGGGTATCGAAACAGCTACAAGCATTTGCTCGGTGGCTCTGGTTAAAGATGGTAATATTGTCGCAATACGCGAGTCAGTGGGCACGCGCGAACATTCGGCCGAGCTCACCGGGTATATGTCTGAGGTATTCGCCGAGGCTGGTTTCTCGTATGCACAAATGGATGCCGTTGCCGTGAGCATGGGCCCTGGCTCGTACACAGGTTTGCGCATTGGTGTGTCGTCGGCCAAAGGACTTTGCTATGCCACCGGCAAGCCTTTTATTGCTATCGACACCCTGAAATCGCTGGCATGGCAGGCATTGCAGGCACTGAAAGCCGGAAATAAACCGCTCGAAAATGTTTTACTCTGCCCTATGCTCGATGCGCGCCGTATGGAAGTGTATACGGCAATGTACGACCAGCACCTGCAGGTAATTGAAAATGTTAATGCCAGTATCATTACCGAAGATGCATTTAATCAATTCGCCGACAGAGAAATAGTTTATTTTGGCGATGGCGCTTCTAAATGTCAGTCTGTGCTGGCAGGGAAAAGCAATCTTATATTTTTAGATCATATTAATCTCACTGCCAAATCAGTATGTATGTTGGCCGAGGAAGAATTCAAAGCACAAAACTTCGCGGATGTTGCTTATTGCGAACCATTTTACCTCAAAGATTTTGTGGCAGGTAAACCACGCGTTAAAGGGTTATACTGATCTTCTACTACCCTGATACACTTTTAAAAACCTTGCCGGGATATTTTTCGGGCAGGGTTTTTCCTTAATACGAAGCTGTTTTTCACTAATCTGCTTTCAAATGTATCAGGCAGGCTAAAGCGAAGCATTCAAATTATTTAATATGATTTTGGCTATAATATAGAAATAAGTTTATATTTGTTCAGCTTTCATGAGTGAAACAATTCGCTATAATAAACGTATAATCAATGGAATATAAAATTCTTCTACCCGAACGCAGAGGCGGGTTACTGCTGGTAACCATCAATCGTCCCGAAAGCCTCAATGCACTCAATACTGCCTTTTTTGATGAAATGGATCATTTGCTTGACAGCGAGGCCTGCGAGCCGGGTTTAAGCGCCATGATTATTACCGGCGCGGGAAAAGCCTTCGTGGCTGGTGCCGATATCGCCGAGATGGTAAACAAAACTCCCGAAGAAGCCGAGGCCTTTTCGCTGCGTGGTCAGAATACTTTCCGCGGTTTTTCAATGGTGGAAGTGCCAGTAATTGCTGCCATTAATGGATTTGCCCTTGGTGGTGGACTCGAACTGGCCCTGGCCTGTGATTTCCGCATTGCGTCAAGTTCAGCAAAATTCGGGCAACCCGAAGTTAATCTGGGGCTTATTCCGGGATATGCAGGTACCCAACGCCTGCCCAGGCTTATTGGCATGGGCGATGCCTTATTTATGCTCACCACCGGCGAAATGATTACAGCTGCCGATGCCCTGCGCATCGGGCTGGTTCAAAAGGTTACGGAACCCGAACAACTTATGGACGAAGTGTTCAGGATAGCCGATGTGATTGCTTCCCGCGGGCCCGATGCCGTAAAACTCGTGAAGTTTGTTGCCCGCCAGGGATACCAGGTTTCGCTGGCACAGGGTAGCCAGCTGGAGGCACAGTCGTTCGGTCAACTTTTTGGCAAGCAGGGTACCGAAGGCATGAAAGCATTCCTCGAAAAACGTAAACCACAGTGGTAATAGTAACAAAGCCAATCTCAACCCCAAATCCTCAATCATAAATGGAATATACACACCGAATACAAAAAGTATCAGTAATGGGCGCTGCGGGCAAAATGGGAAGCGGAATACTGCTGCTCACCGCCCTCGAAATGGCCGACCAAATGCTGAAACCGGAAAACAAAGGAAAGACATTTGTTATCAATGCCATTGATACATCCGACGAAGGCCTTACCGGCCTGCTGAAATACCTTCGCGCCCAGGTGCTGAAAGCCGCCGAGAAAAAAGTGGTAAGCCTCCGAAGCACCTATGCCGACAGGCCCGATTTGATCGAAAACAGCGATATTATCGATGCCTATGTACAGGATGTGTTAAGCATAGTCAGACCCACTACCCGCATCGAATCAGCCTACGATTCTTCACTTATTTTCGAAGCCGTCAGCGAAAACCAGGCATTGAAAGAGAAACTTTTCCGCCTGATAAACGAAAACAACCCTTCACAGCCCTGGTTTTTTACCAATACCTCATCCGTACCCATCGGCGGGCTGAATAAGAATGCTTCGCTTGAAGGCCGCATACTTGGATTTCATTTTTATAATCCTCCTGCTGTTCAGAAACTTGTCGAGTTAATTGCCATCCCCGAAAACCCGGTGGAAATGATCGCATTTGCCAGGCAATATGCCGCTAACCTGCGAAAAACGGTGGTTCCTTCAAACGATATCGCCGGTTTTATCGGCAACGGGCATTTTATGCGCGATGCTTTATTCGGGATTCAGGAAGCCGAGCGTCTTTCGACCCAAATGCCGCTTCACCAGGCTATTTATTGCGTCGATCGGGTTACCCGCGATTTTCTCTCAAGGCCTATGGGCATCTTCCAACTGATCGATTACGTGGGGCTTGATGTGGTGCAGTTTATACTCAGGGTAATGCAACCCCATATGCAGGGCGAAAACCTGTACAGCAGCCTGCTCGATGAGTTGGTGCTCAGCGGTGTAAAAGGCGGTCAGTATAGTGATGGAAACCAGAAAGATGGTTTCCTGAAATATGAAAAAGGAAAACCTGCAGGCGTAATTGACAAGGCTACCGGAAACTATATTTCCCTGGCAACATTCAGCCAGCAGGCCGATGCCTGGCTGGGAGATATTCCCGCTGAAGTTTTACCATGGAAAACGCTGGTTAAAGCGGCTGACAGAAACACCTTGCTAAAATCGGCATTTAAAGCCCTGCGGGCTTCGCACACCAGGGGTTGCGACCTTGCGGTTACCTATTCGGAAAACTCGCGTAGAACAGCTTTAAAGCTTATTAGCGATGGTGTGGCTGCAAATGAAAACGATGTGAATACCGTAATGCTTACTGGGTTTTTCCATGCTTACGGACCTATAAACGATTATTTGTAACCGGATAAAATCATTTTGAAATGACAGAGTTTTCACGAAAAGTATATATGGCTGCCGGGTACAACAGCATTTCGTTGGGCACCGGTCGTAAGGAATTTAACCCCCGCAAGGATAGGCCAGGGCTCGAGCATTACATGAAAGAAGCAGGGCAGGGCGTAATTTCGCAACTGGGCGGAGCTGCAAATATAGATGAGAGCATGGTCGGCAATTTTATGTCGGCTCGGTTCAACAAACAAGCTCACCTGGGTGCATTTCTGCCCATGGTGGATAAGCAATTACGCTATAAACCCTCAACCAGCGTTGAAGGCGCCTGCGCTTCGGGCGGGTTAGCGCTGATGGGCGGCATTAAATCGGTACTGGCCGGAACTGCCGATTCGGTACTTTGCCTGGGAGTGGAAGTTCAGAATACGGTGAAAGCAATTTACGGGGCTGATATATTGGCAGGCGCCGGCTGGTACAGCAAACGCAAAAACGGGCATGCCTACTTTTTTCCCGGGCAGTTCAGCGATAGGGCAGGGGCTTATTACCAGGAATTTGGCCGCGAATATGCCCGAAAAGGTTTTGCCCGCTGGTTCCGTAATGCCATCGAAAATGCACGGCTTTGCCCAACGGCCCAGGAACATCACAATACGGTCGCCGATCTGGAAGNNCCTGGCGTTAACTGAACCTAACCCGAAATCGTTTACGGATCACCTGAATGTGTTCGATTGCTCCAAGGTGAGCGATGGTGCCTCGGGTATCGCTATTATGAGCGATGAAGGATTGAAACGTGCCGGTATTGCGTACGCCGATGCTGTTGAAGTAGT
>DGQJ01000245.1:0-884 GCA_002389705.1 Bacteroidales bacterium UBA4417 | reverse complement strand
TGCAACCGTTGAGTTGCATGATTGTTTTACCATTGCCGGCATCCTGGCTGTTGAAGCACTGGGCTTTGCCGCTCATGGCAAAGGCGCTGAATTTGTAGCGGCCGGCAATACCGCCCGCGATGGAAAAATTCCAATCAACACTACCGGTGGACTCATCGGCTGGGGTCATCCCACAGGTGGTACCGGCGTTCATATGGCTGTTACAATCTGGGAACAACTCACCGGTAAAGCCGGTGCAAATCAAATTAATATTGATGCTGCCCGTCCATATGGAATGACTATTAATATGGGTGGTGATGATAAAACAGTGGTTGTGATTGTGTTCAGAAAAGCAGAATAATTGGACCTGATAAACACGCAAAAAGCCTCCGCTCGGGAGGCTTTTTTATGAGGTTTCGAGCGGATTCGAACCGCTGTACGCGGTTTTGCAGACCGCTGCCTAGCCACTCGGCCACGAAACCGTGTTTTTTCGACGGTGCAAAGGTAAGTAATTCACATTTTATCAACAAATACTTTTTTAAGCCTGTTTCGAAAACGTTTTCAGGCATGCCGGGCATAGGCAGCCATGCCATGTTTGCGAAATCATTTCCATGGTTTCCGGTGCAACATCGTATTCAAAACACCAGCATTTGGCCGAAGTGCTGCATACAAACGTGCTGCCGCAACGCGGGCATTTTTTCTGTTCAAAAGGCCTTTCTTTATCTTTCAAAGTGTTGTTTTTTTATACTACCATTTAATTTCCGCAAGCCGCAATCCACAATCCGAAATAAATTTATTGCTCCAACGTAACGCTCACCTGCCTGATCTTGCCACCATGGGCCAGTGCCGGGTTTAATTTCGATACTTTTATTTTTACATGTGTAACCGTGTTGAAGTCCCTGTAA
>DGQJ01000240.1 GCA_002389705.1 Bacteroidales bacterium UBA4417 | reverse complement strand
ACCTGTGGGATCGGTATTGATTGGCAGTAAGGAATTTATCTGGAAATCGCGCAGGATCCGCAAAGTATATGGTGGCGGCATGCGGCAGGCCGGATACCTGGCAGCAGCATGTATTTATGCCCTCGACAACCATGTGGATCGCCTCCGCGAAGACAATGCCAAAGCCCGCAAACTCGAACAAATACTACTTTCGCTTCCTTATGTTGATTCGGTAATACCGGTACAATCAAACCTGGTTTTCTTCAGGCTAAAACCCGAAATGCCCGAAAAAGCATTCCTACAGAAATTAAGGGATCAGGATATTCATGCCATGGCCCTGGCACCGCAGGAAGTACGTTTTGTAACACACCTGGATATTACCGATGAAATGATGGTGAAGGTAGAAAAAGTGCTAAAAGAAATGGTTTAATATTAACCCTGTTCTCCGGGAAATATATCAGGACTGAAAGATCGACGAAGTTGTTATGCTGAATTACTGCAAAGCGCCCGATCCCATCTGCCTGCATCCTGATCTGCACCTGTGAAATCATGTGCGATGCGGTTGCTCCAGTAAACGGCAAGCGGGTTTGCCTGGCATTTGATAAACTTCAAGGCTTGACCGATCATTTCAATAGTGATTGTACTTTATTGCCATTTACGATCCCGGCGAAACATTTCGCTTCCGCCTGTGATTCGTTATTAATTGTACTAGCTAATTATACCAGTATCATTTTTGCAACCTCCATCTTCACCGGTCGCACAAAAACTGGCCGGGAACCAAACAATATGCTGCTATAATTTCAGGCAATCGGTGGGCTGATTATCAATCAATTCCGTATAATACTGAAAGTTTATAAAAAGCCATTAAAAGGCTTTCATCATATGATTAAAATTCCTTTACATTTGCTTAAAACAAATCCTAAAACCAACCTACTGTTATGACAATAGGAATACTCAAAGAAACACCAGGTGAAAACCGGGTTGCAATGCTTCCGGAAAGTGTTGCTGCACTGGTAAAAATGAATGTAACCTTGCTTGTTGAAACCAATGCCGGGATGTCGGCATTTGCTTCGGACAAAGAGTACGAAGAAGCAGGTGCAAAAGTTGTTACCAAAGCCGAGGCAATAGCCGGAGCCGATTTGCTGATTAAAATTCAGCCTCCCACTGCCGAAGAAATTGCCATGTTGAAGGACGGCCAGGTTATTATGGCGGTTTTGAGTCCTTATTTCAACGCCGCACTTGTAAAGGAACTGGCAGCTAAAAACATCACCAGTTTCAGTATGGATGTAGTTCCCCGCACAACCCGTGCCCAGGCGATGGACATACTTTCGTCGATGGCTACAGTTGCCGGTTACAAAGCTGTGCTTACTGCAGCTAACTCGCTTCCGAAGTTCTTTCCCATGTTTATGACCGCAGCCGGAACCATTAAACCTGCCAATATGCTGATACTGGGTGCCGGTGTAGCGGGTTTGCAAGCCATTGCCACCGCACGTAAGCTGGGAGCTGTTGTGTATGTTTTCGATGTACGCGCAGCCGTAAAAGAAGAAGTTGTGGGCCTTGGCGGAAAATTTGTTGAAGTTGAAGGCGCCATTGACGACAAGGCTGCCGGAGGTTATGCCGTTGAACAGACGGATGAGTTCAAAGCCCGTCAGGCAAAAGCCATCCACGACCAGGCTTTAAAATCGGATGTTGTGATTTGCACAGCACAGATTCCCGGCAGGCGTGCCCCGCTGCTGCTTAAAAAAGAAACCGTTGAAGCTATGAAACCAGGCTCGGTAATCATCGACCTGGCTGCATCAACCGGTGGCAATTGCGAACTAACAAAGGACAACGAAACCGTCATCCATAACGGTGTTAAAATTATCGGCAACTCCCAGTTCCCCACCGATATGCCTACCGATGCAAGCCGTATGTATGGCAAAAACATGATAAATTTCCTCAAACTCATCATCACCAAGGAAGGTGCCCTGAACCTGAACTGGGAAGATGATATTGTGAAAGGAACCGCGGTTACGCATGGGAAAGAAATTGTTCACGAAAGGGTGAAAGCTGCAATAAGTGCGTAGGTAATAGTGAATAGTGAATAGTGAGAAAAACACTAAGCACTCAGCACCAAGCACTAAGCACTAAGCACTAAGCACTGAGTAATCAAAAAAACAAACCAACAAAACATACTAACTTATGGAAGACGTTTTAAGATTTTTCCTCGAATACAAGGACATGATTTTTATCATTGTGCTTTCCGTATTCCTGGGAATAGAAGTAATATCGCACGTACCTGCTGTACTGCACACTCCACTTATGTCGGGCAGCAATGCCATACACGGGGTTGTGATCATAGGCGCCATTATTGTGATGGGACATGCCGAAAATACCCTCTCGCTGATACTCGGCTTTATCGCCGTTATACTGGGCACGCTCAACGTGGTCGGAGGATTTGTTGTTACCGACCGTATGCTCGAAATGTTTAAGAAAAAGAAAAAATAGGGGGATCGTACATGGAAACAATTACAAAACTTATTGAATTTACTGACCAGATCTCGATACTTGAGATTTCGTACCTGCTGGCCTCCATACTTTTTATCCTGGGTTTAAAAAAACTGAGCCATCCTGCTACCGCGCGTTCAGGAAACCTGTGGGCCGCCGCCGGCATGGCAGCAGCTATACTTTTCACCATATTGTTCCACCAGAAAGATGGCCAGCCCATCGGTAACGTGGTTTGGATTGTGGTTGCACTGGCCATAGGATCATTTATTGGCTGGTATGCTTCGATAAAAGTAAAAATGACCGCAATGCCGCAGATGGTTTCCATATTTAATGGTATGGGTGGCGCTTGTGCTGCTTTGATATCGCTTATGGAATTCCCAAAAATGCAGAACCACCTGGCATCGCTTGCCGAACCTGCATCCAACATGCTGGGTGGCGAAGGAATCGCCATACTGCTGGGGCTGATGATAGGAGGCGTTTCATTTGCCGGAAGTATGATCGCCTTTGGCAAACTCGACGGGCGCATCGGGGATATAAAACACCCGATACTCCGCATTGTGAACCTCACTTTCCTGGTAGTTCTGGTGGTTGCCCTGTTCCTGATCCTGTTTATGAAGCCTGAAGCTGACAATAACCTTCCGATTTACCTGTTTGCCGC
>DGQJ01000009.1 GCA_002389705.1 Bacteroidales bacterium UBA4417 | reverse complement strand
TTCGAGGTAAAAGAAAAATATTTCAGTTGACTTTTGCGAATGGTAATTCTGATAATTTATGCTGTCCTTTTGCGCTGTCGCCAGGCTTATTTTTAACTTTTCGATGGCCCGGTCAGTAAATTCCTGTTCCCAGTTCTCAGGGTCCAGGGTTCCAAGTTCAATATCAAGCCTGTCGATGATGGTATATTGATCATTGTCAAACATTTCGTCAAACATTTTTTCCATGCGAGGTTTCAGGTTTTCGTAAAATACCTGTGCAATCTGATCCTGCAAGCCAAGCGTGGTTTCGGGATTTTCGAAACTGATCTCGAACGATTGTTTTTGAATGATATGTGTATTTCGCGGCAGCATTATGCAGTTGTATTATTATCAAAAGCGCCCTGGTTTATGTGTTTTCCGAAAATGGATTCGGTGAGCACAAAGGTGGCTGANNAGTTGCGTGCCTGCCGAAAGATCATTTTGCTGGTAGTTCAGTATGGCTTCCCTTCCTGTGAAATTGATAACCCTTCCGGTAACCGTGGTAATGGTCCACGAATATTTTTCGGCATCGGTTATATTGGCGGTCATCGTTAAAATGGTAGGGAAAACCGCAACGGGCGAGGTGTTCCGGGTTAATTTCATCATAAATCCTGCATCAACAAACAGCAGAGTTATTGTTACGTTAACCTGTTTCCCATTGAGGGTATACGAAACATGAAAATCGGTTGTTTTATCGATGGTTGTTGATGCCGGCGAAATATCGAGTGTGGCATCCCGCATTTTTATACCGTCGTTACTCAGTACTTTAACCACATCAGTGGCTGTTAAATTTGGTTCGAGCCTGAATCGTTTCTCGTTACTGCATAAAACAAAGAACCTTTCTTCGACCTGCTGGTTTATTTCCTGGCTGAAAACTGACAGGCATTCGCCGTTTAACACACGAAGCATGATGGTATGTGGCAGGGTTTCAACTTTAAAGGTCACCTTATCGGGATCCGGATTTTCCGAAAAAGTCTTTCCGTCGAGGAGCCAGATATATTTTGTTTTATCGCCGGTTCCGGTAGATTCGTTTTTAAGTATAACGGTTATTTCACCACCTTCGGTTTGGGTTTCGAAACTGAACTGTGCAACAGGCATCTGCGATACTTCTACGGTTACCTTAGCCGATTTGCCATTGGCAGAGTAAGATAAGGTTATCTGCCCTGGTGTTTTAACTTCGGCCGGTACGAAAACAAATGTGCCATCGGCCCGTGTTACAGCGCCATCACCGCTTAGGGTGCCGCCTGCAGGCGTAACCATCAGCGGGTATTCGGTTTTGTCGTTGTTACAAAAATCGGTTTTGTCTATCTTTAGCGTAGGGTCTTCTTTAGGAATCACAATATCCAGCGTCGACTCGCCCGGACATGCCCCGTTCGATGCTTTAAGCGTGATATTCTTTATCGGGCCTTCAGTTTTAAAAGTAAAAGGAGGTGGTGTTTGTTCTTTCGAAAACGACTTGCCGTCGCGTAGCCATTCCCAGGTGGTTTGGGCTGTGCTTCCCGTGGTTTCGTTGGTAAGTGTTATGAGGGCCTGGTTGCCGTCGACATTTATAGTATACGAAAATCTGGCAACNNACCTGGACGGCGGCTGTTTTGCCGTTGACTGCGTATGTTAGCGCGTGAATGCCTGAACCGGCAGTGGCAGGTTTAAAAACATAACTGCCATCGGCCAGCACACTTAACCCTGTGCCTGATGCCACCCCGCCTTTTGGTGAAACCGTTACCGGGTACGATGCGGCATCGTTGCTGCAGAAACTTTTAGTTGCAATGGATATGGCAGGTGCTTCGGGCTCGTTGGGTTGTTCCGGAAGAATATAAGCAATCGGCGGGCAATCGCTGCAGCACATATAAGGAATGTAGAAATCGGCAATAACCATTCCATCCGTAAGTTCGAAATGAACCGGCCTGGGTTCGCGGTTTATGAGGTCGGTTAAATCTTTACGTTTGTCTTCGGGCAAATCCTTGCAGTCGTCGAGGTATTGCGTGAGCACATCTTTAAACCGGATGAAAAGTTCAGGGTCTTTATACAAAATAGAAGTCTGGAGCAACTTGGTCTGGTATGTAAGTGTATCGATGGGAACACCGGGTTGTATCAGGTCGCGGAAGCGCGAAACCATCAGGTTCGACAGGTCCTTGTTAATAAACAGTGAGTTTCTGTCGATGAAACGGTTTCTGCGTTCTTCGTGGTACACCAGTATAAAAGTGCCTCCGCGGGGAACGCCGGCTTTATGCTCAATGCCTCCGTGGTTTTTGAAATAGTAACTGAAATTTTTTGCAAGCCGGTACTGTGCCATCCTGCGGTTGTACTCACTTTTAAGTGCTTCCACCTGCTCTACAAAACATGAATTTAGCAGGGTTTCGAGGTTAAATATCAGTAAATCGAGGTACAGGTCGCTGGCCAGGTCCGAGAGGTTTGATTGTTCATTGTTCTCGAGCGTTTGCAGAAATAATACAGCAAATGCACTCAGCACCCTGATTTCTTTTTCGAGCCGGTCGTGGCGGGTTTTCAATTCACGGGTATCCACATCGGCCAGTTCGTTGTTCATCACCAACTCCAGAATACTTTCAATGGCATCCACAAATTCGAAGGCATGAAACTGAATGGAAGTAACCGGCAGATCGGTATTGATGGTTACCGGGTTGGTAAACGATCCTTTCATATTAATGTAGGCCGACCCGATGGTATTTACCCCGGGGTTGCACAGTTTCAACAGCGTATCTCCTTTTGCGTACTTTTTTACCGCCTGAAATTCGTTCACCAACGAGGAGGTAAAAGGGTGGCTGGCTCTTTCGAGGATATTGGAATTGAAGGATAGTGTAGTTTTAAGGGTCGAGGCATCCTCAGC
>DGQJ01000324.1:1835-7758 GCA_002389705.1 Bacteroidales bacterium UBA4417 | reverse complement strand
CCAGGTTATAAAAAGTCCGGCGTCATTCGAAATGATTTTTAATGCCCGGATCAACATGGCAAAGTCATTCGATGTGAATACCGGCGACAAGGCAGAACTTGAAAAGCAACTCAGGCGAATGCTCAAGGATTCGAAGAACAAGGATTACTACGACCAGGTTTATTTTGCCCTGGCCGAACTTGCCACCCTCGATCAGAACGATACGCTGGTAATGCATTACCTAAAGCTTTCGGTGGCCAACAGCTCAAAAAATAATTACCAGAAATCGACAGCCTCACTGCAACTTGCCGATATGTTTTTTAAAAAGCAGAATTACGAAATGGCTGCCGCGTATTACGATACCACCATTCAAACCCTGCCGCGCGAGCATCCCGATTATGCGGCCATAAGTTCCAAAACGCTTACCCTCACCGAACTGGTAAAAAACCTGCGGGTGGTACAATATGAGGACAGCCTGCAACGGCTGGCCAACATGCCCGAAGCTGAGCTGCTGGCGATTATTCAAAAAATGATCGATCAGAAAACCAGGGAGGAAGAACAGCAAAAAGCGCTGATGGAACAGCAAATGTCAGAAACCAGCATGATGAACAACATCCCCAATATGCGCAACGAAAATATGGGATCGGTGGGCGGAGGTGGATGGTATTTCTATAATCCTTCTGCCATAAGTTTCGGATTTTCGGAGTTTATGCGCAAATGGGGGCGGCGAAAACTTGAAGACAACTGGAGGCTTACCAACAAAAGAGCTGTATCGCAGTTCGACGAAAATATTCCATTGCAGGCAAAAACAGGCGACACCATCAATAACGCCAAAACTGAAATTGTAAAGCCGGTTTCAACCGATCCGAAAAAACCCCAGACCTATATTGCCCAGCTCCCGAAAACAAAGGAGCAGTTGGATGCTTCCAACGAGAAAATAGCAGCGGCTTTGCTGAACCTTGGCTACATCTATAAAGACGGGCTCAATGATATTCCGCATTCAGTTGAGGCATTCGAAGACCTGGTCCGCAGGTTCCCCGAAATGAAGGATATAAACCGGATTTATTACCAGCTATACCTGATCGGCACCGGGATACCCGACGAAGCCATGGCGGCGAAATACAAGGATATCATCCTGACCAGATACCCCGAGACCGATTATGCGCAGCTTTTGAAAGACCCGGATTACAACAAAGAATTGCTGGCAAAGAAAAACCGTGTTTCGACACTTTACCAGGAGACTTACCAGGCTTTTAAACGCTCACAATACCGGATGGTGCTGCTTTACAGCAACCAGGCCATAGCAGAGTATACCGACAAAGACCTGATTCCCAGGTTCGAATACCTCCGGGCCCTGTCGCTGGGCAAAACCGCCGGCACCGACACCATGGTTGTTGCATTGAACAAGCTGGTGCTCAATAATCCGAACCATCCTGTTACCACACTGGCAAAGGAAATACTGCAGAAATACGACAAAAACAAAACCCAGGTGTCAGTTGCAGGTGCTCCGGGAAACGCGGCAACTCCCGAAACACCCGGCAATACCGGCACTGCTGCAAATACAGGTATTTTCGCGCAAAGCAACGATACCATTGTTCCCGATATTTATAAATTGAACCTGAATACAACGCATTTTTACATCATGATGGTCGACGGGAATAAGGTGAATGTAAATGCCACCAAGACCCGTATTTCGGATTTCGTGAGTAAGGAATTCCTGAGTTCGAACCTTTCGGTGAACACCATTGTGCTGGATGCCGGGTGGCAGATGATTTCCATCAGCAGTTTTAAAAACGGCCAGGCGGCCATGGATTTTTACAATGCGATCGTTAAAAACGAATATGTAAATTCGTCGCTGGGCAGGAGCGATTATAAGCAAATGGTAATTTCCATCGAAAACTACCCGGTATTCTACAGGGAAAAGAAGTACAACGGCTATCTTAATTTCTTCAGGAAAAATTACCTGAAATAAAAAGTCGGATGCTTCTGCTGCTAAACCACGGTTTTCGACGTTGCCCGCACTTCTTTATCAAACTCTTTCATAAGCAGTTTTTGCTGCACAGGCCCGGGAATGAGTTTCTGAAGCAGCAGTAACAGGTAGTTTATTTTCCCCGGTACAATCAGGAATTTATTCCGGAGCATTCCATCAATGGCTTTCTTTGCAACTATTTCGGCGCTGATCTCGGTCAAACGCCCGACCCTGCCATGAGAATTTATTCTCAAATTGGTAGTTGCATTGGTGCGAACACCACTTGGGCAAACGATTGAAACATTTACCCCCATCCCTTTTACCTCGCTTTGAACGGCACGGCTGAAACTATACACAAATGCCTTGCTCGAACAGTAAAGACTTTTATAAGGAATTTTAAAAAAACCTGCCATACTGCCCACGTTCAGGATATGCGATACCGGGTGTGTACTCAGCACAGGCAGGTACAAACGCGTGAGCATTACAACAGCCCTGATGTTTAACAGGATACGATCATCAATATATTTAAAATCAGATTGCCCGAAAACGGAAGCACCAGCTACTCCCGCATTATTTACCAGTATGGATACATCCAGTTGCCGGTCCTGCGTGAATTCGAACAAAGCGGCGGGTGCATTGAGGGCCGAAAGGTCGGTTTCATAAAAGCATGTTTTCACCCCGTATTTCTGCGAAATCGCCTCAGCTACCATTTTCAGCCCTTCGCCCGGCAACGAAACCAGTATAAGATTCATACCCAGGCTGCCACAATACCAGGCCATTGCTTTACCTATGCCGGAACTGGCACCGGTGATCATTGTATAAACCGGTTTCTCCATATTACTTTGAATTTCTTAACCATTCAATGGTCAGGCCGGCACCGGTTTTAAAACCAACGGGCCGATAGCCCAATTCGTGCATGGCTTTTTCGCATGAAACATTCCAGTTGTGATAATATTTACGTACCAGGCCCGGTATGATCAGCGGCGGGATTCCCGATACTTTTGCAAGCAGCAACATGATATCCGCTACAAACTCCATAACAGGAACCGGCAAATGAAACATCAGATACTTTTTACCCGCTAATTCCGTCATGATCCCGAACAGTTCATCGTAAGTGAGGTTTTCGCCACCCAGCACATATCTTTCGCCGGCCCTGCCATTTTCCATTGCCAGCAGATGGCCTGTAACCACATCATCAACATGCACATAATTGCCGATGCTTTTGCCGTTTCCCGGGATAATATGCCATTTGCCTGCAACATATTTCTGCATCATTCGCGTAACCCCGTTGCTGTCGCTCAGCACNNCCGGGCCCGGAAGGCCCAAGCACACCTGCAGTGGAAGTGCAAACTATTCGCTTTGCCCCGGCTTGAATCCCAGCCTTGATCACATTCATTGTGCCTTCAATATTCAGCCTGTAAATGGCCGAGGTATCCTGATGCCATACCTTTGCGAATGCCGCAGTATGATAAATTCCGGAACAACCTTCGGCAGCCGCGCGTAAACTGGCAGGATCAAGAATATCGCCTTTGAACCAAACCAGGTTCGGATGGCTGATAATGGACGTTTTGCCCATATCGCGGTAAAGCGCGTGAACCACCCATCCTTCGCTGGCCAGCCTGAGGGCAAGCCGGCTGCCGATAAATCCGGTAGCTCCGGTAACCAAAACTTTCATGGCTTCAAAAATTTTACAGTCATACCCGGCTGCGCCCGCAGCGAGAGCCATTCGTTCGACAGGGCCATTACAATATGAACCATTACCGCAATCCAGATTGAGCCGGTTTGTAGGGTAAGGTAGCAAAGCAAAACGCCTAACGGGATGGCTCCAACCGTCTCTTTTATTCCTTTAGGCAGGTGAACCAGCAAATAAATGGACGTGTTCAGCACAATTGCAGGCCATAAGCCCATTACTGCAAGGGCTGCAAATAACAAAAATCCGCGAAACAGGAATTCGTACCCGATCAGATACAGTATCCAGGTCAAAGCACTGGCAACAACAAGTTTAACCGACCATTCCTTTTCCCTCACCTGGGGATACATAGCCAGGTTCGCCGGATGCGAAGCGTTTAGCAGATTCAATACAACAACTGCTGCCGACAGCAAAACTGACCAATACCAGGTGGCATTAACCGGGCCTTTTATACCAAACTGGCTTATGCAGGCACCTTCAGAAAATTGAATAATTACCAGCGGCAGGATACCAAAAATTGTGAAACCGAGTAAACGCTGGAACAAAACTACCATTGTTTCCTGTTTCTCAGGTCGGAACCACGACTGCACAAATTTTGCCAGAGGCAGAAAATAATAGCACACAAAACCTGCAGAAGCAACTGCCAGGGCTGCCATTAAAAAGAAATAATCAAGAGTTGTAATTGTCATTAGCATGATCAGGCAAACGCTATAATTTTGATATTAAAGATACACTATCCAGCGCCAGAAAATGCGTTTTAGCGGTTTTTTTTAGCTTCGAATATCCAACTCAATGCTACGTACGCGGCAATGTGTGGGTTTCAAAAATCAGCAACCACAACATCAGCCTGCGAATGGCATTAAAATTCGGGTTCCGGCACTTTTTCCGACTAAATTATGCGTTCGGCAATTCACATCACATCAGCAGGAATTATGCAAAATACCTTTTAAAATTAACTTTTTAAAACACGGATAGTGTATAATTCAATTATTGCACTATTTTTGTTTTTGGTAATTTTAATCAAACAAAAAGCATGTCAAAAATTTTAACCACCGAAACTCCATCAGTAAATATTATTGGCAACGGGACCGATATTAAAGGCAATATTAAATCGAACGGCGACCTGCGGATCGACGGGTTTATAACCGGCAATATTAATGCCAGCGGGAAAGTTGTGGTTGGCTCAACCGGCAGGGTTGAAGGTGAAATCAGTTGCCAGAATGCTGATATTTCGGGCGATGTAAAAGCAAATATTAAAGTTACCGAGCTATTAAGCCTGAAGGCTAATGCAGTTGTGAGTGGTGATATTTTTACCAATAAACTGGCCATTGAACCCGGAGCTGTATTTACCGGCGCCTGCAAAATGGGCAATAATGGCAGCCTGAATGAAAAACCAGAACAATTCGTCCAAACCGAAGCCTGATAAGCAAAGCAGGCCACCGCTCGAAAGCTATGCCCGGTATTCGGGCCTGGCATTCCAGATGTTTGCCATCATTGGTTTAGGCATATATGGAGGCGTTAAACTCGACCAGTGGCTGCACCTCCGTTTCCCGGTATTTACGGTTTTGCTGTCCATTATTTCGGTTGGCGCAGCCATTTATACTGCAGTAAAAGATCTTTTAAAAAAATAAACACAATCAGTTTCCGGGTTCACCAGCAACACCTCCGCCGGACTTTAACACACTACCATTCAGCATGAAGGAATTAGTGAATCGATTTATCCGAAGCCTTATCATTTTTACCATAGTACTCGCAGCGTGTGGAGGAACATTTGCATACCTGACATCGGGACTTATCACACGATTCTGGCCATTTCTGCTCCTGCTGTTTGCCGGCATCACCCTGTCTCTGGTCACATTGCTCTTTTCGGCGAGTGAAAAAAAATTCAGCCGTTTTTCGAATACTTTTATGATTGCCAGTATGGTGAAGATCTTTTTGCTGCTGGTTTTAATTGGGGGCTATGCCTTCAAATTCAAAGACGATGCCATTCGTTTTTCAATCACACTGTTTATCCTTTATATCTTATACCTGGGTTTTGAGATTTTCTGGTTACTGAAACTTCAGAAACTGGATGAAAAGTCATAATTAANNAAAATATGCTGTATAAGTTCGCAGGATGAAGCCTGCATGGCAATTGATGCCGGCGCCTCAGCGTTAGGACTTGTAGGGCACATGCCCAGCGGCCCCGGGGTAATCAGCGATGTCCTGATTTACAGCATATCCAAGTCAGTCCCCCCTCCTATCGGCACTTTTCTGCTCACCAGCGAAACTTCGGCCACCGGTAT
>DGQJ01000324.1:0-1674 GCA_002389705.1 Bacteroidales bacterium UBA4417 | reverse complement strand
AGCATCCCCGTTTTCCTGGCCGGCGGATTAAAACCGGAAAATATACGGCAAGCCATCGAAGAAGTTCAACCGTTTGGCATTGATCTTTGCAGTGGAGTCCGCACAAACGGAAAGCTGGATTCCGAAAAACTAAACCGCTTTATGAACGAAGTTCACAGGCGGTAGTGCTTCTTTCTCCCTGTTCATTCCAGTTTCATTACCAAAATATCAACACTTCCCGTATTGAAGATCAGGAGGTATAGCTACCTTTTGTTTAATTTAATTTTTAATACGTTAAACACTTTTAAGTTTAATATGTTTTAAATATTGTAGTGTCAATATTGTACTTTTACCGATAAATTCCGATCCATGATTTACATCACCCGTCGTGAACATTTTAATGCAGCACACAGGCTTTTCAGGCCCGATTTCACGGATGAAAAAAACCTGGAAGTATTTGGCAAATGTTCGAACCCGAACTGGCATGGGCATAATTACACCCTGTTTGTTACAGTGCGTGGCGAAGTTGACCCGGCAACCGGGTTCCTGGTGAACCTCAAAGATTTAAGCGCCCTTATTGAAACGCAGGTACTTGAAAAACTCGATCACCGGAATATAAACCTTGAAGTCGATTTTATGGCCGGTAAACTTGCATCGACCGAAAACCTGGCTATCGGGATATGGAACCAACTGGCTGAGCCCATTGCAGCAACCGGTGCTAGCCTGCATTGCATCAAACTTTACGAAACTGAAAATAATTATGTTGAATACTTCGGATAAGCTAATTTATCCACTGATCGATAACCTAAAAATGCCTGCGGGCATCAATTCAAAAACAACCACTGAAAAAAACTTTTTAAACCATTCACTCCAATAATTTTTAAAACCGGAACACATGAGCAGCGATATAGTAAAACCCATGATTATCGAAAACAACATGGATGATTACGACCTGAAGGACGGGTACGAAAAACGGGATATATACAACATGAGTACGATAAAAGAGCTTTCGTTGCATTATCGTGAAATTCTGAAATTAATAGGCGAAAACCCGAATCGCGAAGGCCTCGAAAAAACGCCCGAACGCGTGGCCAAAGCCATGCAGTTCCTTACCCACGGCTACGACCTCGACCCCGAGGAAATACTACGTGCAGCTATGTTTAACGAAGATTATAAACAAATGGTGATTGTTAAGGATATCGAATTATATTCGATGTGCGAGCACCATATGATCCCGTTTTTCGGCAAGGCGCATGTGGCTTATATACCTAACGGGCGCATTGTTGGTCTAAGTAAAATTCCGCGCGTGGTCGATGCTTTTGCACGCCGCCTCCAGGTACAGGAACGCCTCACTACCCAGATTAAAGATGCCATTAACAATACCATGAAACCCCTTGGCGTTGCTGTTGTAATCGAAGCCCAACACATGTGCATGAGCATGCGGGGCATACAGAAACAGAATTCGGTAACCACCACCTCCGATTTTACCGGAGCGTTCCTGGTGGATAAAACCAGGGCCGAATTTATCCACCTTATTGGTTCACGGCTGCACTGATTTTATTAGCAAAAGTTAACATACTTGGAGCAAAGATATTTTTAACTTTGCATTGGAAAATCAATAAATTTAAAACCCATGTTTAACGAAGATCAATACAATACCCTGCCTGAAATAAAAATGCGCGACGAAAGTATGGT
>DGQJ01000323.1 GCA_002389705.1 Bacteroidales bacterium UBA4417 | reverse complement strand
TGACCAAGGATATCGAGTTTTTCCGCTTCGATATATTCGTGCAGTTTATTGGATACCAGTTTATTTACTTCGTCAGCAAATACGGCTGGACCGTATAGTTTTTTGATCATCCCGAAAGGTACGTGACCCGGACGGAAACCCGGTACATTGGCCTTACGTTGATAATCTTTCAGTATCTTGGTAACACTTTCGTTGTGGTCAGCAGGGCTGACTACCATTTTAACGGTTGCGGTTAATTCGCCGGTTTTTTCCCTGGTAATTTCCATGGTGATAAAAAAAGATGAGTTTAAATATTCTGTATTAACTTGATTTTCTGCTACTTATTATCTGTGATTTCGCACGTCAAATAAGTTTGCAAAGGTAATATTTTTAATGATTTAATTAACGTTACCTAACAAATATTGTTTATTTAACTCACAGAATGAATGATCATAACGCCAGATCAACGTTACAAATCAATGTGGCGAATCACTTTTCATACCCACCGCAAAAGAGCCTGATATAACAGTTGTTAAGGAAACTATTACATTCTATTGGGTTTTAACACTTTTACCTTCAACATAGGTCATGAAGTTTTTGCCATCCTGCGACATTTCGAACTTCGTATTTACCTTGCCTTGCCCCAGCCAGGTGTATGTGAGGCGAAAAACAGGCATATCCTTCATTGGTACGCTGGTTAAAATAATTGAATCGGCCGCGTTTGCAACGGTATAATTAATGGTATGGCCTTCGTTATCAAAATAAATCGCACTTGAAGGCTGGCCTGAATAATCCGGGTAAATAATCATCAGATCATCATGCACAACCTTTGGTGTAGTTGCTGTAGCCGGAAACTCAACATGATTTTTCCTGACCAGGATTTTCTGATCCAGGTCGAAGCTGAAACTAACCAGGCCACTCCCCTGCCCCGGCTTTCCATTTCCTTCGCCGGTCCAGTTACCAATGAGGTCATTCCATTTTTCCCATTTGGGTGCATTTTGGGAAAAGGAGGTTGCGGCTATAAAAACCAAAATAAAGAGAAGTGTGACACGATTTTTCATGGTTACGGCGATTGGTTTAATTTAAAAGTTTAAGCATTTCAAGGCCTGGCATCGAACCTGTCTTTTTATCCGAATCAGCTTTAATTTATTCAATTTCCAGGTTATACTTCTGCAAAAGTCCCAGTACTCCGTTTCTTGAGAACCTGGCTTTTTTCACACGGTTTCGTTCAGGATCGAAGGAATAGTTGAAAGAAGTTGTAAAATCAACTTTTTCGAGATTGGTATTATAAAATATGGTACGATACAGGTCGCAGTTGAGAAAAGCAGAACCCGACAGATCGGCTTCGGTAAAATCGGCTTCCTGCAGATCACAATCCCCGAATTTGTATTTTTTAAGTTTTAATGCATAAAAAACTGCCATTTTGAGTATGCAGTTATTAAAGTTTACCGAAAACAGGAATTCATTACACAAATTAAATTGCAAACCCAGCATTTTGCAGTGGCTGAATGAAACATCATGAAAGGTTGTATTTTTCAGAGAAACCAGACTCAGATCGCAGTTATCGAATACACACTCGCGGAATACATAGCCCGAAATATCCGCTTCGTAGAAGTTACAATTTTTGAAGGTACAGTTATTGTATGCTCCTTTCGGCAAANNCAAGATTTATTTATACTTGTTTATAGAAGCAAAGGTAGTTTTTATAGCTTGGCAAAACCAGGCAGGTAAAACATTTTTCTGGTATTGATGGGCTCCAGGAGAAATTATTCCCAAGATTTTAATGTAGTATAATTCCCGTCCCTTTATCTATCCTAAAATAAAAAAAGCTGCCCGAAAGCAGCTTTTAATCATTATTGTGCGGATGAAGGGACTCGAACCCCCACGTCTCTCGACACCAGATCCTAAGTCTGGCGCGGCTACCAATTACGCCACATCCGCAGTCGGGAACTGAGGCGCAAAGGTACAATTATTTTCGGGTTGTCAAAATGTGCCCTTCAAATTATTTGAGCGAATCCAGCGCTGATTGATAATCAGGCTCTTCGGTGATTTCAGGAACCAGTTGGGTGTGCAGTACAGTGCCATCTTTATCCAGAACGACCACCGCGCGGGCCAGTAAGCCTTGTAAAGGACTGTCGGTAATCATAACGCCATAAGCTTTAGCAAATGCATTTCCCCTGAATTCGGAAGCAGAAACCACGTTCTCAATCCCTTCGGCAGCACAGAAACGTCCGTGTGCAAAAGGAAGGTCTTTCGAAATACATACTACAGCTGTATCAGTGAGTTTGGCAGCTTCAACATTGAACCTGCGAACAGAAGCAGCACAGGTGGCTGTATCGAGACTTGGAAAAATGTTTAAAACAAGGCGTTTGCCCTGAAAATCAGTATTTTTAACATCCGATAAGTTAGTGCCTACCAGCGAAAAATCAGGGGCTTTGGTGCCAACTACAGGTAAATTACCAATGGTGTTTACCGGGCTTCCTTTTAGTGTTACTTGCGACATAATTAAGTTTATTTTGAGTGTTTATTAAAAGTCTAAATATAGGTTATTTATGGGTAGCCTTAACAGTAAATGTTGCCGGAAAAAATAAAATTACTGGAAACGAATCAATCTTTGGGTCAGATTCATAATAAAATATTCTTCACTAAACATGTTACTGCATCAGCAGTTGTGGGTTTATTCGGTTGTATTAACAGGCTTTCTTTTTAATTGTTGCGAAGGTTGAAGATTTTTATTCAGGGCCTGGTACAGAGTTTCCTGGATCAGGGTGCGGGTTCCCAGCTGCACAAGCCTGTTGGGTTCAGCGTCAGGGTTTACCCGGTTCGAGAGGAAAACTATTACCAGGTCAATATCCGGATCGGCCCAAATGTACGTACCCGTAAAGCCGGTGTGCCCATAACTGTTGGCCGATGCTTCCGCGCAAGCCGGACCAGGCTCAGCGGGGAAAAGCTGGGGTTTATCAACGCCCAGTCCACGCCGGTTGCCTTTAAATTGCCTGTGGGTAAACAGAGCTACAGTTTCAGATCTCAAATATTGCTTACCGCCGTAGGTTCCATGTTGAAGCAGCATTTGCATCAGCACGGCCATATCGTTTGAGGTGCCAAATAATCCAGCATGTCCTGCCACACCACCCAGCAAGGCAGCCGCCGGGTCGTGAACATCGCCTTGTACCAGCTGATGCCTGAAAAGGGTATCGTTCTCGGTAGGCATGAGCNNTGTAAAACTGTTCATCCACAAACTGGTCGAGACTTTTACCACTCAGGGTTTCAACATATTGCTGCATCAGGATAAATCCAAGATCACTGTATTTGTATTCTTTTTTATCCGACAAGGGAGAATTAACAATTGAATCGATTATTTTCTGGCGATAATCCTTGCGAAGGTAAATTTTATCAGCGACACGATACGGAAAGTCCGCTGAAGCAACCGGGCGGAAGAGCGTGCTGTCCGGGTAGCCATTTTTAAGGGTTTTCTGGTAAAAAGGTATCCATGCTACCAGCCCGGCCTGGTGCGTCATTACTTCACGGATTGTAATTTTCTTTTTGTTGCTGTTTTCAAGGTATTTCAGCGTTTTCGACAGCGGTT
The DNA here is from genome assembly GCA_002389705.1 of Bacteroidales bacterium UBA4417. Classification (GTDB taxonomy): domain Bacteria; phylum Bacteroidota; class Bacteroidia; order Bacteroidales; family UBA4417; genus UBA4417. Next base: position 1,377 of record DGQJ01000323.1, on the reverse strand, counting down.
CATCCAGGTTAACCAGGCCCTGATCGTACAGTTTCATTACTGCCAGTGTGGTGGCAGCCACTTTGGTTACACTGGCCAGATCGTACAAATCATCATCGGTAACACCTTGTTTATGAATATAATCGCTATTGCCAAAAGCTTTTCGATACAATACATTTCCATTCCTGGCAATTAAAACCTGGCAACCCGGGTAAGCTTTTTTATTCATACCCATTTGTACAATCGAATCAATTCTAGAAAAATCAGATGATGTAAATCCCTGGTTATCAATTGTATTATATCGAAGCCTGCCTGATGTGGAAGTTACAAGCCCCGAATGGATCGGACAAGTTTTGTTCACGGAAACCGGGAGTTGCCCGCTGGCAGCAACGCCTCCAAAAATAACCTGGGCAACGGCATTATAGGCATCGTTGTTGTCCTGGTAAGCTACCATTACCGCTTTTGCCTGGTTATAGTTTTTAAACATGTTGATACTGTATGGCAAAGTAAATAAGCTCAAAATGCAAGGTTTTGAGGCCAGCAGCGAATCAACAAGACTTACAGTTACATCGGAAATTCCAAAGTTGCGCGCTGGCGAAGGATTGGTATTATTGATACCGATAATCACCAGGTTGTAGCTTTCAAGGGCTTTCAAAACCTGNNGCTTTAGCATAATCGTTCACCCGATCCTGGAATAAACGCATGTTGGTATACCCTATTACAAGCGTGGCAATTTTGAGTGAATCAAGTGCTAAAACCGGAATAACAGGTTTCGTGGAATATGGTAAAGTGTTGTTTGTTAGGACAGTTACCGCATTATTGTAAAGATTGGAATTCAGGTTCCGGTCGGCCGGGCTGTTCAAGTCGTTATACAGGTTTACTAAAGATATGGGTTGATACCTGTTAAGTCCTGCTTTGTATTTGTATGCCAGGATACGTTTGCAGTGCAAAGCAAGCTCATCCTGCGAAAAATAACCGCTATCAAGTGCCTGCGTGATTGCTTCTACAGCTTTGGCTACCGAAACAGAAAGCAACAACACATCGCTTCCTGCCTGTAGCGCCCTGAGTTCGACAAAACCAGGCTTATCGGAATTTGAAACGCCTTTCATATCAAGGGCATCTGTAAAAACCAATCCCTTAAAATTCATTTCTTTGCGCAACAATGTATTAATTACCAGGGGCGAAAGGCTACAGGGAATATTTCCTGTTGAATCGAGTGCAGGCACAAACAAATGACCGACCATAATCCCGTCAATACCTTTGTGAATAAGCTGACGGAAAGGATAAATATCAAGCGAGTCGAGCACTGAAGCGGAATGCTGAATAACCGGCAGGGTAAAATGTGAGTCGGTATCTGTATCGCCGTGACCTGGGAAATGTTTTGCAACCGTAATGATT
>DGQJ01000043.1 GCA_002389705.1 Bacteroidales bacterium UBA4417 | reverse complement strand
GATTTATTTAACAATTTTAAACAGTCTCTTATTTTTCCTTTTATGTAAATAAAATAAATTTGTACCACTCTTTTGATGATAAACAATTTATCTTAATTCATTAAAAGCAATTCCTTGCTGTAACTATTGCTATGTTTAGCTTTTAGGCCAAATATAGTACTTGAAATATTTTACGGCTATTATTTGGCAAACTTTTTATTCAATGAAAAAATTATCCGCCTTTTTAAAAACCAATAAAATACCTTGGGCAATAACAGTACTTGTAGCAGTTTGCATACTTTTTATGCTTGCCGAAATTATTAACCACAGGTTCTGGATGTCAGATTTCGAAGTGTATTATAAATCCGCAGACCGATTGCTGCATGGTGAGAACCTGTATCGTATTGTTGCCGACGGGCATTATGTTTTTAAATATTCGCCCACTTCGGCAGCGCTTTTTATCCCTTTCCTGGTATTCCCGTTTGGTATTGCGAAGATCGTCTACTGGTTGCTGCTCACTTTTCTGGTTGCCACCGGATTTATCCTCTGCATTAAAATTATTGAACCTTCGCTGATTGAAAAACCTGAGCACAACTATGTTAATAAAATAATGCTTATGGCCCTGCTAACGCTGGCCATTCACTTTATGAGGGAGTTGCACCTGGGCCAGGTTAACTACCTGTTACTGTTTATGTATATATGGTGTGTTTACCTTTACAAACAAAAGAAAAGCATACTTTTTACCCTGCTGCTGGCCATCACTATTTTTATAAAACCATTCACCCTCATCTTTATTCCTTTCCTGCTTTTAAAAAAGAAATACTACGAACTGGCCCTTTTTTCTGGTTTTATGTTGGTATTGTTCCTGGTGCCATTCCTTTTTTATGGTTCCGTTTCAACAACCCTGGGCCAATACCAATTGTGGATAAATGAATTATTGGTAGAGTTGTCGCATAAACAAGGCTTGCTTGATAATGCAAACCATACCGTATTTTCGGTTTTCGCAAGGTATACCCCGGTGAGGTTCCTGGTCGGGAATATTACCTTTGATAAAATTTACCAGTTGATGATGCTGGGCATAATTGCTTTGCTTTTCATCTGGTTTACCCGGATAAAAGCCGGTAACTGCAGTGCCGAGCAAAAGGAATACAATTTTTTTGTTGAGTTCTCATTGCTTGTTGCATGCATTCCGTTGCTTGCCTTTACCAGCGAAAACGCATTTATTTACACACAGATGCTGGTATTTATAATTCTGCTGAATTATAAAAATCTGAGGATGTCCGAAAAAATATTGGCGATACTTGGATTTGTATTTATTGGCGGAAATTTTGGGGAAATGCTCGGCAGGTCGTTATCAAAAACCATTAATGATATTTCGTTAATATCGATTGGCACCATCATACTGATTTATTTGTTATTTGCATTACGCATACAGGGGAAACTGGCAGTTGAAAGTGTTCAAAAGCCATTTTTACAAAACAAAGATTAAGAATAATCCTGAAAACCAATGCCTACTTCTTTCCTTCCCGGCGCTCGTCCCAAAGTTCTTTAAAACTTTTGGCAGCAACTTCGGGCAGCACCCGGTGTGGACCCCACGATGCGGCAAAAAACTTTTTCAACACTTTATTTTTAGTCTTGCCACTCATCATATCGATGTACTTCCGTTTGCCCATGCTGGTTTTGTAGGCGTACATCACCGTTTTATCGAAACGATTGGCCAGTCCTTCCTTTACCGAGTCGTTGCGGTTGTATAAAAGTAACTCGTGAAGGTTTATTTTTACGGGGCACACTTCGGTGCAGGCGCCACAAAGTGATGAGGCAAAACTCAGGTGTTTGTATTCTTTCATGCCGCGCAGCCAGGGGGTAATCACCGAGCCGATGGGGCCACTATAGGTTGTTCCGTAAGCATGCCCGCCAATGCTCTTGTACACGGGGCAAACATTTAGGCAAGCCCCGCAGCGTATGCAGCCCAGGGCACGCCGCTGGTTTTTGCGCCCCAGCAGATCGGTGCGGTTATTGTCGAGCAGCACCACATACATTTCATCGGGTCCGTCGTTTTCGTTCTCCTGCCGCGGACCTGTAACAATTGAATTGTACACGGTTATGTTCTGACCCGTGCCATACGTTGCCAGTAAGGGCCAGAAAAGATCGAGGTCGCGCAGTTTGGGGATGATCTTTTCGATACCGGCAACTACAATATGTACTTTTGGAAACGACATGCTCATCATGGCGTTGCCTTCATTTTCGGTGAGGCATACAGCTCCCACATCGGCCACCAGGAAATTGGCCCCGGTAATCCCGATATCGGCATTAAAGAATTTGTCGCGCAACAACCCGCGCACATACGAAGTAATCTGCTGCGGTGTACTGCCTGCCGGCAAACCGAATTTTTCGGTGAACAGCTCAGCCACCTCCTCTTTCGATTTATGCATGGCCGGGGTAACAATATGGTATGGTTTTTCGCCTGCCTGCTGAACAATATACTCACCCAGGTCAGTCTCGAGGGTTTCAATCCCGGCTTTTTCGAGGTGTTCGTTCAGCGCAATTTCCTCGGTAACCATGGTTTTGCTTTTCACAACATGCTTTGCCTGTTGGCGTTTCATGATTTTGAGAATCTCGCTGATGGCTTCGGAAGCATCCTGCGCCCAAATTACTTTACCGCCCCGCGATTGAAAGGCGGCTTCGAAATCGACCAGGTATTTAGCCAGTTCGGTGGTTACCCTGTATTTGATGTGTGCGGCACGTTCCCGGGCCAGCTCGAGGTTGGTATATTGCTGTTTGCCTTTTACTACGGCAGCATCGTAGCGCGATATATTGAATGCAAGGGTTGCCCGGTGTACCTTATCGAACGCCTTTTTCTCACTGTCGTCAACAAACTTATTGTAGGAATCGCTCATGTAGTTTCAGTTCAGGTGTTGAGTAAATGTATGTGTGTTGCAAAGGTACTATTGCCTGTAATAAAGTACAAACCGCTATTTCAACGGGATCTTATCGATACGTGCCTGGTGGCGCCCCCCTTCGAAATCAGTGGTAAGAAATATCTTAACAGCACTCAGCGCTTCATCGTCGGTAATATACCTACCCGGAAGACAAAGTATATTTGCATCGTTATGCGAACGTGCCAGCCGGGCAAGTTCTGTGTTCCAGCACAATGCTGCGCGTATGCCGGCGTATTTGTTGGCTGTCATGCAAACACCGTTTCCACTGCCACATATTAACAACCCCATTGGAAATTGTCCATCGTTAACAGCGCTGGCTACCGGGTGGGCAAAGTCGGGATAATCGACACTATCGGGCGAAAAAGCTCCAAAATCACGAACAGAATAGCCTGATTCTGCGAGCTTTATCTTAATATATTCTTTTAATGCATAGCCACCCTGATCGCAGCCCAATGCCAAAGTTTTTGATTTATTAAACATTGTTAACAACTTATTTTAAGCATTTATTTAAATCCTGATTTTCCGGGTGTATTTTCTTTCATAATTAACAACTTACACCCGCAAGCAAAAGTACATCCAAAAACAAGGTGTTTCATTATCAATGCAATAGAATTATTAAACAATTATTGTTAATAAGTGCGTACTTTTGTTACTAAAATGTGCATAGAATTTGCTTGCTCTTAACAATGGTTTCACAGGTAGGCACCCGGGAGGTAACCCAAAAAAGTTTGCTGTTTTTACGAGTTGTTTTACAACACATTATGAACAGTTTCGGGCTGTTTATAACGCCTGTTTTTTGTAACTGTTACTATTATCAACAGTTTGTTAATAACTGGTATAAAACAATAAGTATCAAAACATAAAAGCATTAATACCTGTTGAAAACATGTGGATAAACTGCCACTTATGTAAACTGAAAATAAAAAACCAACAATATGCTAACATTATTAACAGCATATTAATAACAACATACTTTAAATTAAAAAATAAATAATTATTTATTACGGGATAGGGAGGATTGAAAAAATGGATAAGCTTGAATTAGTTGAAAAGATTCAGAAAATAAAGAAGGAAAAAAATGCCGTAATTCTGGCTCATTATTACCAGGTGCCCGAAATACAGGATATAGCCGACTATATTGGCGATAGTTTGCAGCTGTCGCAGCAGGCGGCTGAAACCGATGCTGATATCATTGTGTTTGCCGGCGTTCATTTTATGGCCGAAACGGCAAAAATTCTTTCGCCTTCAAAAAAGGTTTTGCTGCCGGATCTGGAAGCCGGTTGTTCGCTGGCTGCCAGTGCCCCGGAAAAGGAATTTTCTGATTTTGTAATGCAACATCCTGATCATAAGGTTATTACCTATATAAATTGTACAGCTGCCGTTAAAACATGGTCGGATGTAATAGTTACCTCCAGCAATGCAGTTAAAATTGTAGAGTCGTTTCCAAAAGATCAGAAACTGATTTTTGCACCCGATAAAAACCTGGGAGCTTATATCAATGGTTTAACAGGTCGCAATATGTTGCTTTGGGATGGTGCCTGCGAAGTACACGAAACCATCCGCACCGAAAGCATTATAAAGTTAAAACAGGAACATCCTGATGCCAAACTAATTGCGCATCCTGAGTGCAAACAACCTGTGCTGATACTTGCCGATTATATAGGTTCAACATCGGCCATGCTCGATTTTACGGCAAAGGACAGCTCCAAAAAATACATTGTAGCTACTGAAACCGGCATTGTGCACCAGATGCAGAAACTGTCGCCCGAAAAGGAATTTATTGTTGTACCTTCGGACGAAACCTGTTCGTGCAACGATTGTCCCTACATGAAGCTGAATACCCTTGAGAAATTATATCTTTGTATGCTTCACGAAAAACCCGAGATTACCTTGCCGGACGACGTGATTGAAAAAGCGCGCAAACCCATTGTGCGNNTGTGGGCAACAGGTTGCTGTTGAAAACTGTTTTTATTCTGGTATTTTCAGGTATTTCGTTTTTAACCGCGGTTGCCCAGCAACAGGTAAACCCGGTTACCGATGGATTTGTAAAATTTTATTATCCATCCGGAAAACTTTCGAGTGAAGGTACCATGCGCAGCGGAAAACCCGACGGGTACTGGAAAACATATTACGAAAACGGCTTGATTAAATCGGAAGGAAACCGGCGCAATTATATGCTCGATAGCGTATGGAAGTTTTATGATGATTCGGCCAGGCTCCTGGTTTCAATTACTTACAAGGACGATAAAAAGAATGGTTTAAAAACAACTTACCGGCAAGGCGAGGTAACTTCCGAAACTTTTGTAAACGACATCAAGCAAGGCCCAACCACGTATTATTATTCCGATGGCAAGGTACGCCTGGTAATTAATTTTGTCGATGGGCTCGAAAATGGTATCGCCCGCGAACTCGATACAGCCGGAACCGTAATTACCTACATGGAATACAAACGCGGTTTCCTGGTAAGCCGCGAACGCATTAACCGCACTGATAGCAAAGGATTGAAACAAGGCCGGTGGAAATACTTTTACGATAACAATACAGTGAAACTCGAAGGCGTTTACAAGGACGATAAAAAGAACGGCTATTTTAAGGATTACGATGAAAACGGAAGCCTGCTCAGCGTTAAAAAATTTGTAAACGATGTGGAACAGGTAGAAGCACAAGAAGTTACCAGCCTGAAACTGAAAACCGATTATTACCCCAGTGGCAAGGTGAAAACCGTGGCCAGTTATAACGGCAATGTACCGGAAGGTGTGCGCCGCGAATATAACGAAGAAGGAAAAATTACAGCAGGCTTTACTTATTCAAAAGGGGTGCTTACCGGTGAAGGTATTGTGGATGAGGAAGGAAACCGCGAAGGTGCCTGGCGTGAGTATTATCCCAATTCAACCCTGCGGTCGGTGGGCACGTATGCCAAGGGAAAGCCTGTGGGTAACTGGAAATATTATTTCGAAAACGGTAAACTTGAATCGGAAGGCAAATACACCAAATCGGGCCTACTCGACGGAACCTGGCGCTGGTATTTTGAGGATGGAAGCATACGCCGCATACAATCGTATATTGCCGGTATGGAAGACGGCGAGTACGAAGAGTATGATGAAAACGCCCGTTTAATAGTTAAAGGTCAGTACGTTGAAGGTGTTGAAGATGGAGAATGGATCTACGATTTCGGAACCTATCGCGAAAACGGAAGTTACAAAGGCGGAGCACGTTTCGGGAAATGGAAATCGTATTATGCCGATGGCACGCTGCGGTTCGAAGGTGAATATATCGACGATAACCTGAATGGTAAAGTAAACTGGTACTGGCCAACCGGCAAACTGAAGGACCAGGGAAATTACGTGAACGGAAGCCGCGAGGGCGACTGGATTACCTTTAATGAGGATGGTACCCCATTCCTGATCATTACGTACCGTGGCGACGTTGAAAAGCGCTATGACGGGGTTGTTATTAAACCGGCATTCGACGAATAATCCACAAGCTCACTCAAAAATGTATCCGATTACGATTTACCGTGTACAATGGTAAGCGATAATTATTCCATTTCGTAGCCTTCAATAACCACAAATCCGGTGCCTAAAAAGGTCTTCGACCAGGTACTCATCTCGGAATCCTGAATTTTGTATGTTCCTTTTTCCAGTACTTTATGGGGTTCGCAAACCCATTTGGCATTGGGAGTGCCATCCGTACCTGATTTTCCATACGCTTTAAAAGACCCGATATTGTTTCCATCGCGGTCGAGGATGCTTATTTTACCAGCTGCTTGTGTTCCCATACCATCGTTATAATGATCGGTTGTAATCCTCACAATCATGGTTGGCGACTGTATGCTGAATTTTGAAGGATTTTTAGGATTTTTACTTCGTGCATCTTCTTTTCGGCCGACTTCAAAAATAATGGTTGTGGCTTTTTCACTTACCTGGGCATGATCACTTTCGCGGTTTTGTTCAGTAGTTTTGGGGAGTGGTGTGGGAACGGCTACTGTTGCATTTTTGTTTTTAGTATTTGCTTTTTGTTTAGCAAGTTCCTGGTCAATCTTGCTTACAGGTTTTGCTGCCTGTTGAGTTTCAGTTGGGGTTTCGGCATGAATTTCGCTGGTAGCAGGCTGTGCGTTTGCTGCATTTGAAGTATCATCGATGGGTGGCAGCTGCATGTTTTGGAAAGTATCGGTAACATTATCCTGCTGTGAGCCTTGCCAGGTATTGTATCCAATCCAACCCAAAAGTCCAAGTAAACAGATAGCAATAAAAATAAAGGCATTTCTTTTACCCGTTTTTTTGCGTACTACCACCACTTGAGGTGAAACAGTTTGAGGCACAGGGTTTTGTGGCGGCCCTTGATCAGGTACTGCTGAAATTTCTGCTTTATCTGCCTGTGAAACAGTATTTACGGGTTTTGCTTCGGGAACTTTAAGATTGATTTTTTCAGTGGACTGATTGAAAATGGAACGGGGAAGATCAACGGGTTTAAAACCTGCAACCGTTTCCGGCTCTTTTCCCGTTTCGAATCCACAATGCATACATACCTTGCTGCCGGAGTTAAGGGGTTGACCACATCGCACACAGGCGGATTGCGCGATGGTTTCGGAGGGTGGTAAAACTACAGCAGCAGGTATTTCTTCAGTAATGGTTTCGGTAACTATCGCGGGAGTATCGGCTTCAGCAGGTTTGGTTATGATGAGTGATGATTTATCGAAGCCACACTGCATACAGAACCTGGCGCCAGGCTCGAATGGAGTTCCGCATTGCGGGCAAAAATTCATTGCGCTTACTTTTAAGGTTCACAAAATTAAACCTTTCTGTTTGTTTCACTTAAAATTTAGTTAACAAACGGAAAGGTTTTTAACGAAATTAGTTTCCTGACGTTTATCAGGCCATCCTGCTTACAAAGAAAATTCCCAGTATTGCAGCCAGTACCATACCTACCAAAAGACCTATTACGATCATGGCAATGATGGTGAGCGACACATACCCGGTTACTTTGTCTCTTGGCGTTTCTTTCAGCACCGGAATACCCGTGGCCAGCAGGTAAATGGCATACAGGCTGATCAGGAAAATGACCATATTCAGCCTGGTGGAAAACAAAATCAAAATGCCTGCTAGCCATTGTGGTGTATAGCTGTACACCGCCAACTGCAGCGAACGGCCAAAGTTTTTAGGCGATTCGAACGATGGTGCAAGTTCATTAATTACCCATGCCAGCAGGTATACCGCAACCAGTGAACCTAGCAAATGCGTAAGTCCCTGTTGTATACCAGTGCCGAGGCTTCGGGTGGTAAGACCCAGAAAATTGTACCCCAGTATCCCATATTTCAGTACCGAAGCCAGTGCCGGAACCATGGCCAGTACCAGGGCATAACCTCCGATGAGCCGGGTTACGTTGGGCTGTTCGGTTTCAATCACCAGCCACTCCTGCCGTGGCCGCAGCATAATATTGGTTACACGCTGCACGATGTTTGAGTTGCCGTGTATTGCCTCTTTAAATGCATTGGATGCTTGCCTTGCCTGATCGCGCAGGTCGGGCTGACCCGAAGTGGATTGCGTTTGTGATTGTGGCTCTGGCTCTGGCTCTGCTGCGGGAGGCGTTTCAACAGGTATAGGTGTTCCACAGGCTGTACAGAATTTGGCTTCCGGTTTCAGCTCAGTACCACAATTCGGACAGAATTTCATAAGCTTTTTGTTTTACAGGTTAACGATATTTTCTGGTTTCAATCATAAAATTTCCAAAAAACAATGAATTAGAGATTAAAAGACAGCAAATGAATTTTAGCAAATTTATTAAATTCTGCCAGCGTTTGCAATACCAGGAATTTTTCGCCGGTGTCGCGCTGTTTGGACGAAAAATGGCTGCCTATGCAGGTTTTAAAATTCCCGTGTCTTTACCAGGTCAAAATCCATCTGTTTCTTTTGCAGGTCTATCTTTTTAACTTTAATTCGGATTTTGTCACCCAGGCGGTACACTTTTCCCCAACGCTGACCGATAATGCGGTAGTTTTCCTCGTCGAGGTAATAAAAGTCGTCGTTCATCAGCCTGAGCGAAACCATGCCTTCGCATTTACTTTCAACCAGTTCGACAAAAATCCCCCATTTGCTTACACCCGAAATCAAACCATCGAACTCCTCCCCTATCCGGTCCATGAGGTATTCGGCCTGTTTGTATTTCACACTGGCGCGTTCGGCTTCCATGGCACGGCGTTCCATATCCGATGAGTGTTTGCATTTTTCTTCGTATTCGTCGCGCGACACGCTTGGTTTATCATCCAGATATCGTTGCAGCAGGCGGTGTACCATCAAATCGGGGTAACGGCGGATGGGCGAGGTAAAATGTGTGTAATACCTGAAAGAAAGTCCATAATGCCCTATGTTGGTGGTGGTATATTCGGCCCTGGCCATGGTGCGTATGGCTATGGTTTCAATCATGTTTTCCTCGCCTTTGCCTAATATCTGTTCGAACAGGGAATTGAACGAAGTGGTGATGCTCCTGCGGCTGCTGGTCTGGAAACCATATCCCAGTTTTTTCAGGAATGCGGAAAAACGAACCAACTTTTCGGGGTTAGGTTCATCGTGAATTCGATACACAAATGTTTTTGCTTCGCCATCCTTGTTTTTGCGGGTGGCAATACGCTCGGCTACACGGCGGTTAGCCAGGAGCATAAAATCTTCGATCAGGTAATTGGCTTCCTTTTGTTCCTTAATCATCACACCAACAGGCTTGCCTTTTTCATCGAGTTTAAACTTAACTTCCTGCGATTTAAAAGCAATAGATCCTTTTTTGAACCGCTCTTCGCGTAGTTTCGATGACAGGGAATGCAGTATCATCAGCTCATCTTTAAATTCGCCTTCGGCACCTTCAATCATTACCTGAACTTCTTCGTATGCATACCTTCGGTTCGATTTTATAACTGTTCGTCCAAACCATTCTTCCAGGATTTCGGCCTTATTGTTCATTTTAAAAACGGCCGAAAAACAGAGCTTTTCTTCATCGGGCCTGAGCGAACATACCAGGTTCGAAAGTTGCTCAGGAAGCATGGGAATAGTCCGGTCGACCAGGTAAATGGAGGTACCGCGTTCGTAAGCCTCGGTATCAATGGCCGATCCGGGCGTAACGTAATGCGACACATCGGCTATATGAACGCCAACTTCCCAGTTGCCGTCGGGTAGTTTCTGAAGTGAGAGTGCATCGTCGAAATCCTTGGCATCCACCGGGTCGATGGTACAGGTCCAAATGTGGCGGAAGTCGCGGCGGCGGGCGATTTCTTCGGGAGCAACTTCATTTTTAATTTTTTTGGCCTCAGCTTCGGCGGCTTTCGGAAACTCGAGCGGGAAATCGAATTCGGCCAGTATGGCGTTCATTTCAACATTATTATCTCCCGGCTGGCCCAGCACGTGGATGATTTCTCCGATAGGATTGGTTGCTTTTTCGGGCCATTCGGTGATAAGTGCAACTGCTTTCTGCCCATGTTTGGCTCCTTTGAGCGCGGTAAGCGGGATATAAATATCAACGTTAATCAGCTGGCTGTCGGGAACCAGGAAAGCAAAGCGTTTNNCCCTCCTGTTTACGGTTCTTCCGTTTCGGGAAAAGATGCACTTTAACTGTATCTCCGTTAAGTGCATGGTTGGTATTGTTCGATTCAATAAATACATCCTCGGGCAGGTCGGGGCTTATGATATATGCCTTGCCGGTTGATTTCATATCGACAATGCCGGTAATGGTATTGGCCTTTGCGATGGCGGTTTTAAGTTTTGGATTCAGCTTGTATTTTCCGCGGTTCATTTCAATCAGTGAGCCCTGTACGCACAGTTGCTCAAGTATTGACCGCACCTGGTCTTTTTCGCGTTTA
>DGQJ01000044.1 GCA_002389705.1 Bacteroidales bacterium UBA4417 | reverse complement strand
CCGGTATTGATGGCACCAAACTGCATCAAAGGCATTTCTGCACTTCCTATTACCAGTTGAGCACCCGAATTCCTTACAGCGGTAAAATCCTGAACCGTATACCAATCGCAGGAAGAACCCTTTATCTGGTCCTTTCCGGTTTCAATCACACCACCCTGAACTTCGGTAAAATGCTTTCCCTGTTCCAGGCTGAAAGGAAAAGCGATATAAAAACTCTCGGGATCAGTAATGCTTTTTTTCACCATCGAACAGGCAATATCCATGCGTTTACTGGTATTAAAAAGCCTGATTTCGAAGGAGTAACCTTTTGGATTTTCAGTGGTTGCAGATTCGCCAATAAATTTTAGGCTTGTCCATATTTCGCCCTTTATCATCGAATCGAACCACACCTTATCCAGGGGCGAGCGCTTGAAATCATCCAGTTTGCGGCTTTCCATCTGCGAGCGGTTCCCCAGTTGTTCGAGGATAAACTCCCCCATTTTATAAGGTGAAGTGGCATCCACCATCTCCAGTTTCAAATCTTTATCGTACCAGGAGGTAATTGCGCCCTTTGCAGGATCAGCAATAACGCGGTACCACTCATTTTCGATGGCTGACGGCAAGCCCGGATCCGCAATGGCTATCGGAACATCGATGGCTTTAACCGTAAATTTTTTATAGCCAAAGGCTGGGATATCTTTCAGCCAGATAGCCCAGTAGGTTCCGTCGGACCGGGAAGCAACAGGCTGGGCGGCCATGCGTTCGCCATCCTGACTGAAAATGCCTGCCATTTTCCCTCTTGGGATCAACTGGTGGTCGATATACACCGTGGCAAGTCCTGACCGATTCCAATTTAAGGTATTGAAAATAAGCAAAGAAGGCTCCTTTTCCGAAACAAACATGCTTTGCAATAGCCCCATAGCTTCTTCGCCTATGAGGGCAGTGCGGCGGTTTGCCTCCCAGGCGTATGATTCCTTGAGTGCCCGTTGCTCCATGGTAGGCTGGCTGAATGGTTCGCGAACACTCTCAGAATAACCGGTGGTATGCTCGCAATAAAAAAGCAGGGCATTTTCTGCCAGGTCAATTTTTTCATCAGTTTTTGCTGGCAACTTTACACCTGCAGCCGAAGCCATCGACAAGCCGGCAACATTAGCTGAAAGTGTTGACGAAGCCACCCGGGTAGTTGCACTTTCGCGGGCCGATGCACCAAAACCATCGGTCCACCAGTCGGGCCATGCACCGCGTATTACCGGGAATTCAGCTGCATGATCCTTTTCCATATGTTCGAAAAATGTCCCGGCAACTGCAGTGGTAAGCTTTGGCCATTCAAAAATTTCATTCCATTGTTTTATCAAATCACTGGCAATGGTCGAAGGGGGTGAATTATCCGTAAGGTAGCCCGAATGCTGAATTGCCATTTCGTCGAAAGGGTATTTCCTGGTATCGAGGCTGATAAGATAATTCAAAAGGTTATTTTTAAATTTATTAAGGTCGCTGGTTTGAATTTCGAGTTCAGTGTTACCGATCATGTAATGTTCGGCCCTGAAGGTGAGCAGTTTTTTGCCTGATGGCGATTCCCACCAAAACATAGTTGGTTTATCGAAACAGATGAGCGCCCGGTGCCCATGGGTACCCATATTCAGGTATTTTACTCCCAGCTGGTTAAAGTAATCATTCAGGCACCACCCAATACCGTTCACATCGTCCTGCATGGCCAGGCTCACCGGGATACCTGCTGCCTTAATCCGGCCAACAGCCTTCAGTGAGGCTGCCAATACCTGCTCGTCGGGTAGTTCGTCGAAATTATAATACATCCCCGTTACCTGGATGCGGCCTTCGGCTATGCGCTTTTTCAACCGATCGACCTGGCTGGCAGGGCGACACTTCAGGAACTCGTCGACCGGCCAGGACGCTTCGCAGGTCCAGCGGAATTTAGCATTTTCAGGATATGCATCGGTTGCATCACAGTAATCGAGCGCGTAATCAATATACCTCAGGTGCTCGGCCAGAATTTCGGTTTGNNCCGGCAACCACCTTCAGCTTCACTTTTTCTGGTTTATCGACAGGAGGTAACCCGAGATTTACCGTATTATACCCAAACTTCAGCGGGGTTGTGATCAGGAGTTTATCATTGGCGTAAATGCGGGCTTCAACCTGGTTGCCAAAATAAAAAATAGCAGCTTCTACCAGTTGCTGTCTTTTATTTCCATTTTTGAGTATAGCCGGAAAGGCATTCAAAGTCACGCCGGTCTTTACTGGTTTGGTAAAGGTCATATACCACGAAGTGAGGTTAGCTTCGCTCCCGGTAACCCTGATTTTAAGCGGTTTGCCTGCTTCAATTTTGTGCGACGGAACTCTTAAAATCATATAGCCATGCTGATCGCCAAACTGATCTGTCATGATGGAGTTGAACTGCAGGACTAACCCGTCGTTGCCATTCAATTCCCATTGAGGACGTCCATCCGTGTTAAACGAGAACTGTTGAATCCCATTTACAGCAAGGTCCATCCGCGCAATGCCCGGGCTTGAGCCAATTGCAGCAATCCATACAAAAGTTGCATATTTCTGCTTTATGCCACCTGGGGCCGGATATGTTTCCCATTCCACGAAATCTTTACCGCTGTTAGCCCTCAGCAGCAAACTGGCACGGTGACCCGGAATACAGGACATGTACTCGAAATCAAGTCCTGCCAGTTTACGCGCATACCCGTTAACCAGGTGGTCGTCGGCAGTAAAAAATGACTGGGCCTGCAAACTGTTGGTAACAACACATAATGCCATCCCAACTACCAGGAAAAACTTTTTCATACCCATATTTTTTTTGAAGTTAGCTGCAAAAAGGAAATCCAGAAAAAAGCAGACCTGATCTGAAAGCTGATAACAAAGCTGCTACATTTTTGGCAAAAGCGACTCAACTTTTACAAAGAATTGCGGATCAATAAGCCTGGCACTGCCAATTATAGCCGCATTTTCTTTAAGAACCGAAAGAGATACGCCACATTCAACCTGGTGCTTTAAAAAGGAGAGTTCGAGGTATTTGCCGAATTTATCGTAGGCACCGGTGATATTCCCCCCAATAACAATGTGCTGAGCGCCAAACTTTTTAATCCAGGGTGCCAGGAAATCGCCCATGTTGCTTCCGTATTCGATTAAAAGTTCCCGGGCTATTTCATCGG
Organism: Bacteroidales bacterium UBA4417; assembly: GCA_002389705.1. GTDB lineage: Bacteria > Bacteroidota > Bacteroidia > Bacteroidales > UBA4417 > UBA4417. The sequence goes on along the minus strand of DGQJ01000044.1, from coordinate 3,784 downwards.
AATCAAACATATCGGATATTTCTTTAACACCTTTTACCTTCCTGCCTGTCAGATTAAGATACGACTTTTCGAACCAGCGGGTGGAGAAATAATCATCGGCAATGCCATCGCCGAAAGGCAGATGCCAAACACAACCGAATTGAGGTACTGTGTCACCTTCCAATACTGGGATGCCTTCGTTAATAAAAGCCGAGCCAAAACCTGTGCCCAGCGTGAGGGCAATGAGCTTCGAATAAGGCTTTCCAACACCAATCCATGCTTCGGAAACAGCAAAAGCAGTAGCATCGTTAATAAAACGTACCGGGAAACTATCGGGCAAACCAATCCGCGAACGAATCTCGGCAACCACATTCACGCCATACAGGTGCAGGTATTTTTCATTGCGTTCAAACAGGCCAATACCTTTGGCATAGTCGAATGGGCCCGGCATGGCAAAACCAATACCGGCAACCTGGCTGATGCCTACTTTTGAGATGGTTTTGTTTATGGCTTGTAACCATGATTTAAAAATATCATCAGCAGATGCTTTGTTATCCACCTCCGATTCGAAACAGGTTCCATCAAGCAATTTGTTGATCTTCAGATCTACAGCCCCGCAACTAATATGCGAGCCACCAATATCGATACCGATAGCAATATGAGAATTATTCATTTATTGAGGTTTTAAGAAATCAAACTTCAGAAAAAGTATCAGGAACAGGAACACAAGAAATATTCCTCTTAGCAAAGATATAATTTGTACTACACTTATCATACAGATTATGCATTCATGTTTAAATTGAAATTAAGTGCTCCCTGAACCATAACCGGGATCAGTCGACTTTTTCCACAAAACATCCTACTTATCAACAATCAGGTAATTGGGGACCGGTCTTTTGAATTGGTTTGTTTATTTTCACACGATTTTTATTCCCACACAAATTTCATTAACCAAAAACATTAATCCAATCATTATGGCCCGACGAATTGTAGGCATTCACGAAAGACTACCCATTTTGGAGAGTCTTCCACTAAGTTTTCAACATTTAACAGCTATGTTTGGGGCTACCATACTGGTACCCATATTACTTGGCGTCGACCCTGCCATTGCGCTGTTAATGAATGGAATAGGAACCCTTATTTATTCGTGGATCACCCGCGGTGGTATTCCCGCTTACCTGGGATCGAGCTTTGCCTTTATAGCACCGGCCATGCTGGTAATCAGCACTTATGGAGGATTTAACCATGCGCAGTCAGGATTTATTTTTTTCGGGCTGTTTTTTGTGGTCGTATCATTTGTTGTAAAATTCTGGGGCATCCGCTGGATTGATATTGTAATGCCACCAGCTGTTATGGGCGCGGTTGTAGCCATTATAGGGCTTGAACTGGCCCCTGTAGCTGCCCAGCAGGCAGGCCTTGCCCCCTGGCCTTCGGCCGTCGGACAGGTAGTTGCTCCTTTTGCTGTTTCACCCAATGTGCTGCTGGTATCCATGTTTACACTTTGCGTGGGAATAATCGGAACCGTGATGTTCAGGGGTTTTATGCAGGTAATTCCAATTTTAATAGCGGTAATAGCAGGCTATTTCCTGGCGCTGGTCATGGGAATGGTTGATACTGAAGTAATCCGTAATGCAAGCTGGTTTGCACTTCCAAAGTTTCATGCCCCGGTTTATGATCTGAATGCAATTATAATTATTGCCCCGGCTTGCATCGTGGTGCTGGCTGAGCACATCAGTCACCTGATTGTTACCGGTAAAATCACCGGTTCGGACCTCATGGAAAACCCTGGCCTGCACCGTTCTTTACTTGGAGATGGGATCAGTAATATACTTTCAGGCTTTACTGGCTCACCACCCAATACCACTTATGGCGAAAATATCGGTGTTATGGCCATAACCCGGGTGTATTCGGTTTGGGTAATCCGCGGGGCGGCTATACTGGCTATAGCATTCTCGGTAATCGGGAAAGTATCGGCAGCCATATCAACAATTCCGGCGCCGGTTATGGGAGGAATTACAATGCTGCTGTATGGTGTTATTGCCGTGCAGGGATTCAGGATGTTTGTCGAACAAAAAGTTGATTTCAGTAAAAACAGCAATATGGTGCTTGGTGCTGTAACCTTTGTTGTGGGCGTAAGTGGTGCGAGTATCAGCATCGGGACCGTTCAGCTTAAAGGTATGGCATTTGCTGCCATTGTCGGAGTGATGCTGTCGCTGATTTTCTGGGGCATGGGCAAAGCCGGCTGGATGAATAAAGAAGCCTGATCATAATCTTCGATCAATAATATTAAGGGTTTCAGTGTGCTGAAACCCTTAATTTTTGATACCTTGGAAGCTGAGTGACAGAAAACCAGAAGGCTTTCTTAATTTCTGACTGAAAGAACACAAAACAGTGATCCAACAGCTACTCAAACGAATTTATACTATTTTTGATCGGATAAAAGAAAAATGAACATGGCCTGGATATTCAAAAAAAATGAAGGCCCCGAATCCGAAAAAAATAATCAATACTGATAGCATAAAAAGATGGAAACATTTAAAAAACTGAAAATTAAACTGCTAGCTTACGATGGTGCACCTGAAAGCATTTATAAAAGTGCGGTATCACGAATANNCACGATAACGCCTATGCTTCGGCAACTGAAGTAAAGGCATTTCTCAATGAAATGAATATTGCCTCATTTCTGCTGGATGAAGAGGAAGCAGAAACGACAGCTTTTTTGAATGATTTTTTAATCATCAAAAAAGCACTGGATAATTTAAAGGACAAAAGGCTTGGCTTAATAGGAAAAGTCTCCGACTGGCTTATTTCCTCAGAGATACCAGCTGAAAGCCTCGATTCAAAATTCGGTATTAAACTGGTAAATTTACCCTGGAGTGAATTAGATCATTTTTCGAAGTTCGAGACTTCAGGTAAATTTCTGGCAGCTTTTACCAGGAGTAAAGTCGATCTGGCTGAAACGGCAAAAGTAAGTGAGATGCTGGCTCAAACCATCCAAAAGAATAAACTGCACGCCATTACGGTTGAATGTTTCCCAATGGTACAAAAAGACAGTGTTACGGCATGCCTGCCACTTGCCCACTTAAATAATGAAGGATTCCCGGCAGGCTGCGAAGGCGATATTACAGCCATTACCGGCATGATGCTTTGCAAAGAACTTACCGGTATCGTTCCCTGGATAGCAAATATCAATAAGGTAACCGAATCGGTATGTATGTTTTCACATTGTACTATAGCCCCAGGATTAATTACGGATTTATCGGTACAAACCCATTTCGAAACCGGGAAAGGAACCGCCATTGAAGGTAATTTTAAAGATGATATTGTTACGATCTTCAGGTTCAACCACAGCTTAAGTAAGGCTTTTATCGCAAAAGCCAATGTGATCGCAAGGCCAAAGTTTCCGACAGCATGTCGTACGCAGATAGAAGTAAAACTCAGCGGGAATGAAGTAAAATTACTCAGGGAAAAACCGCTAGGGAATCACCATCTTATTCTACCGGGCAATTATGTCCAGCTGCTTCAGTTTGCATGTAAAATCCTTGGAATGCAGGTACTGGAATAAGACAGGGATTGCTTGCAGGAAAACAAATACGATTTTTTTTAAGTCAGCTTCATTACAGAGGCATACTAACTACAAATAGGAAAACTGAAGGCGAAACCAGGCATGCCGGGCAAAACCAATGGCAGTGTAATTACACGGTCAAAAGCTCCCCATGCGTTTCTGTTATCCAAACCAGTAAAGCAGGATTGGAACGTGTAGAGCAGGTAAGTTACGATAAAAACCCGGGGCAAAAAAAAACCC
>DGQJ01000072.1 GCA_002389705.1 Bacteroidales bacterium UBA4417 | reverse complement strand
CACTCCAGCACGATTACGTTACCCTGCTCATTTTTTACTTCAAGGGCATCATAAATATTTGGAAGCGGCGAATTTTCGTCGAATGATACGTCAATTACCGGGCCGATGATCTGCGAGATTTTGCCGGTTATTTTTGAAGCCATATAAAATTGATTTAGGAAGCAAATGTAAAAAATCTATTTCGAATGATCAACCGGTTCGTAATTGTATTACCGGTAGTTTTTTATTCGTCGGCAGTAGTTTTGTTGTCGGCAGGTTCAGCAGCTGGGTTGTTATTTTCGTCACTGCTGTTTTCTCCTGTTTTTTCATCATGCGATTGGAAGAACTGGCGCTGGAAAATGAGTAAACTCAATACCCCGGTAGTGATAGCCGAATCGGCAACATTAAACACGGGGCGGAAGAACTCAAATTCCTGTCCTCCCCACAATGGCACCCATGATGGATAATTCCCTACAATGATAGGGAAATAAAACATATCTACCACCTTGCCATGCAAAAAAGAACTGTAACCGCCTTCGGCTGGCAGGAAACGGGCAACATCGAAGTAGGTGCTTTCGCTGAACAGCAGGCCATACAACGCACTGTCGATGATATTCCCGATAGCTCCCGCAAGTATGAGCGAAAAGCAGAGTATTACCCCGAATGAGGTTTTCTTCCTGGAAAGGTGTACAATATACCATCCCAGGAACCCTACAGCAACTATGCGGAACAGGCTCAGCGCAAGTTTCCCGTAACCGCCGGCAAACTGCATGCCAAATGCCATGCCGTTGTTTTCAGTGAAATGAATAATAAACCAGTTACCGGCCACATGAAATTCCTGGCCCAGGGTCATATTGGTTTTAATCCATATTTTTAATGCCTGGTCAATAAGCAGGACAATAAATACTACTAAAAGTGATTTCTTAAGCACAACGTCTCTCTCCGGATTATTTCTGTTTCATTTTAGCTTCCATGCTCAGTGTTGCATGCGGAACACTGCGAAGTCTCTCCTTCGAAATCAGCTTACCTGTTTCGCGGCAAATGCCGTAGGTTTTGTTTTCGATACGAACCAAAGCGTTTTCGAGGCTCTGTATAAACTTCTCCTGACGGCCTGCCAAACGTGCATTTTCTTCCTTCGAAAGCACCTGGTAACCTTCTTCGAGTACTTTAAAAGTAGGCGAAGTGTCCATGGTGTCGTTGTCGTTGCTGTTGGTATAGGCTTCAGTAAGCAGTTCGAGATCGTGGCGTGCTTTTACAAGTTTTTCGAGTATCAGCTCGCGGAACTCTGCCAACTCCTCATCAGAGTAATGGGTTCTTCCTTTTTCATCTTTTTCGTCTTCCGCTTTCATCTGTTTCTGGTTTTAAAAGATTCACATTCATACATGATTAAACTTTGCCAACCTTTATCGAAACACTTATTTCATCTGTAAGTTCAAGTGATTCGGCCTCCCCTGTAATCTTGTCCGAAACTTTCAAAGATTCGGCAAGCGTTTCTGAGCAAATATAGTTATTAAAGTGAACGATAGCTGTTTCTACCTGTTCATTTTTTTGCATCTCAAGCGTTATTTTATCGGTAACCTCGAAACCACGGTCCTTGCGGATATTTTGTATGCGGTTTACCAGTTCGCGTGCAATTCCTTCCTGCCAAAGTGCCTCTGTTACTGTAATATCGAGCGCTACCGTAAGTGTTCCCTGGTTGGCTACCACCCAGCCCGGTATGTCTTCGGTTATGATCTCCACATCTGAAAGCAGCATTTCAACGGTTTCGTTGCCAATCACCAGGTTGTAGTTGCCTTCGCTTTCAATACGGGTGATATCGGCCTGGGTAAATGCACCCACTGCCGCAGCAATTTCTTTCATCAGTTTACCATAACGCGGCCCCAGGGTTTTGAAGTTCGGTTTTATCTTCTTCACCAGGAATCCGGCCGATTCATCGAGATATTCAAGTTCCTTAACATTTACCTCGCTCAGGATCAGTGCGCTTACTTTATCAAGTTGTTTCCTGATATGATCGCCTGCAACCGGGATAAGTATTTTCTGTAAGGGCTGGCGTACGCGCAGGTTGGTTTTTTTGCGCAAGCTCAGCACCATGCTCGAAACCTGTTGTGCCAGCTGCATGCGCTCCTCCAGTTGTTTGTCGATCTTGCTTTCGTCGGCAACCGGGAAATCGGTAAGGTGAACCGACTGGCTTTTATCGCGGCCTGATACTTCGTTGAGGTCGATAAAGAGCCTGTCCATAAAGAACGGCGCAATGGGAGATGCCAGTTTGGCAATTACTTCGAGGCAGAGGTACAGGGTTTGGTACGCCGAAATTTTGTCGTTGGTGTATTCGCCTTTCCAGAAACGGCGTCGCGACAGACGCACATACCAGTTGCTGAGGTGTTCGTTTACAAAATCGGTGATCAGTCGGCCGGCACGCGTTGGTTCGTAATCGGCATAAGCTTCGTCCACATTTTTAATCAGGCTGTTCAGCTCCGACTGTATCCAGCGGTCTATCTCAGGCCTTTCGGCGAAAGGTATTTCGGCTTCGGCAAACCTGAACCCATCAATATTGGCATACAGTGCAAAGAAGTTATAGGTATTGTACAGCGTACCGAAGAACTTGCGTTGTACTTCGGCTATGCCATCGAGGTCGAATTTGAGGTTATCCCAGGGCTGCGAGTTGGTAATCATGTACCAGCGGGTAGCATCGGGGCCATATTTGGCAAGGGTTTCGAACGGATCGATGGAATTGCCGAGTTTTTTCGACATTTTGTTGCCGGCCTTATCGAGTACCAGCCCGTTGGAAATTACATTTTTAAAAGCTACCGAATCGAAAGCCAGGGTGGCAATAGCATGCAGGGTATAAAACCAGCCGCGGGTCTGATCCACGCCTTCGGCAATCAGGTCAGCCGGGAAATATTCGGGGTGGCCTTCATTTTTCTCGAACGGGTAATGGAACTGGGCATAAGGCACAGCGCCCGAATCGAACCAAACATCGATCAGGTCGGTTTCGCGGATCATTTTTTTGCCGGTAGGCGATACCAGGAAAATATCATCCACATACGGGCGGTGCAGGTCGAAGGAATTGTAGTTTGCATCGGAGTTATTACCCGGTTCGAATCCGGCAAACGGGTTCACCGTCATAAACCCGGCTTTGATTGATTTTTCAATCTCTTCCTTCAGTTGTGCGATGGAGCCTATGCAGATTTCCTCGCTGCGGTCTTCACTTACCCATATCGGGAGCGGGGTTCCCCAGTAGCGCGAACGCGACAGGTTCCAGTCGACCAGGTTTTCCAACCAGTTGCCGAAACGGCCGGTACCGGTTGATTCGGGTTTCCAGTTGATGGTTTTGTTGAGCTCGATCATGCGGTCCTTCAGCGCGGTGGTGCGGATAAACCAGGAGTCGAGCGGGTAGTAAAGTATAGGCTTATCGGTACGCCAGCAATGCGGGTACGAGTGCTCGTATTTTTCGGTTTTAAAAGCCCTGTTTTCCTTTTTCAGCTTAACGATAATGTCGATATCCACATTCTCGCCTTTCATCGGGTCGTTATCCTGGGCATATTCCGATTTCACGAAACGACCTGCAAACTCGCCCATTTCTTCGGTAAAACGACCGGTTTTATCAACCAGGGTAAGTGCCCCGATTCCGTTTTGTTTGGCTACCTTGAAGTCGTCGGCACCAAAGCTGGGTGCGATATGAACAATACCGGTACCGTCTTCGGTGGTTACGAAGTCGCCGGTAATTACCAGGAAGGCATCGCCGGTTTCGGGCTGTGCATAAGGCAGCAGCTGCTCGTAGCGCAGGCCGGCAAGTTGTGCGCCGGTAAATTCGGTAAGTATTTCGTAGGGGATTACCTTTTGGCCGGGAACATATTCGTCCATCGGCATTTCGGCATTTTTCTCGGGGAAATATTTATGCAGCAGCGGTTTGCCCACAACCACCTTTATCGGCTCGTAGGTGTATGGGTTAAAGGTATTTACGAGTACGTACTCAATGTTTTTACCTACAGCCAGGGCGGTGTTCGAAGGCAGGGTCCAGGGGGTGGTGGTCCAGGCCAGGATAAACACTTCGGTTTTATCGTTGCCGAACAAGGTTGGGATCAGCGCATGGCCGGTGTCCTTGCATACTTTAAACTGGGCTACCACGGTATTGTCCTTCACGTTGCGGTAGCTTCCGGGCTGGTTCAGTTCGTGGGTGCTGAGGCCGGTTCCAGCGGCTGGCGAATATGGCTGTATCATGTAGCCTTTGTACAGCAGGCCTTTTTTGTATAGTTCCGAAAGCAGGTGCCAGCAGGTTTCGATATAGGTATTTTCGAATGTGATGTATGGGTGCTCGAGGTCGACCCAGTAGCCGATTTTCAGCGTGAGTTCGTCCCAGCGATCCTTGTATTTCATTACCTCGCTGCGGCAGGCTTTGTTGTAATCGTCGACACTGATTTTTTTGCCTATATCTTCCTTGGTAATTCCGAGGGTTTTTTCAACGGCAATTTCAATGGGCAGGCCGTGGGTATCCCAACCGGCTTTGCGTTCAACAAAATAACCTTTCAGGGTTTTGTAACGGCAAAAAATATCTTTGATGGCGCGGGCCATAACATGGTGAATACCAGGCATGCCGTTGGCCGAAGGAGGTCCTTCGTAAAAAATATAGGGTGTATGTTCGCTTCGGTTTTCGAGGCTTTTTTCGAAAATACGTTCATTATTCCAGAAATCGAGCACTTCGTTTCCGATGCGTGTTAGGTTAAGTTGTTTGTATTCAGTGTATTTAGTTCCCATGAGGAGGTAATTTTAAGCTGATTTTTTAAGGCTGCAAAGATACAATAAATTGTGAGATAAAAAAGGGTCGGGGAAGGTCGGAATGACTGGAGTCGGAAGACGGAAGTCGGAAGACCGAAGTCAGAAGTCAGAAGTCGGAAGTTGGAAGTCAGAAGATGAATGCATAA
>DGQJ01000370.1 GCA_002389705.1 Bacteroidales bacterium UBA4417 | reverse complement strand
ATCATCTTTTTTAATGATTGTACCGACCATACCGCCCGGTTACTTTTACAGTCTTAAATTTTATGGCATGAAAAAAATATCTTTTCTGTCAATTGGTCTTTGTTTTTCAGGATTACTGATTGCACAGGTAAAGCCTGTAACCACCCCTGTTGTAAAACAACCACTAATTGCAAAGCCTGAAACCAATAAGAAAAACATTCAACTGGTACCCGCAGCTTCCGCAATCAAACAGACATTACCTGCCACGGTAAATGAAAATTTGATTTTTTATAAATGGAAAGCCACCCGTTGGTTTGAAAACGCTATGTGGAAGGGCGAAATATCTGCCCCGGATTTTACATTTAATGGCAACGGAACGGTAAGTTGCAGCTGTTCCATTATTTCTGAAGGTGGTGCTCAATTACTAAGCGGAACATATACCGTAAATGGCAATAACGTAACCATCATTATTAAANNAACTTAACGGGTCTTTTAATTTACAGATATTGAAAGGATATGCAGCAGGTAATAGTGTACAAACCTGGATGAAGATGGAAATAAACCCCAACTAATTTTAAAGAAATGAGCATAAAAATGAAAAAGATGGTATTTCATATTTATTCTACATACTGACAATCGCTGCATTTGCCCAAAAGCACTATAAAAATATTTTTGTGGATTTGATGCATTAAAAATTACTAAATCGTTCAACAACCAACTATATCAAATGATGAAATACAGGATTATTATCGTAGCTGCATTATTCTTCAGAATGGCCGGGTACGCACAATCAAACAATCCCGGCACCACTAAAGAGATGCAGGATAAGATTAAACAGGCACAGCAGCAACTGGACAAACTAACGCCTGAACAAAAAAAGATGATGGAACAAATGGGCATGTCAACAAAACTGCCTTCAATGCCTACCGGTATTTCAGATGCAGATGTAAATGCAGCCGTGAATGGCGATGCTTTTACAGTGCCTTCAAAAAATACAACACTTATTGCCGCTATACCCAGCATCACCTTAACAGCAGCATTATTGCCTTCCTATATAAAATCACTGAACGATTATGTTGAAAAGGGCATCCCCACTGACGCAAAATTTCTTGCAGAAAATGCATATGCCTTTTTTAAAAACAATCATTACACTGCGGACATGATGGGCAACGAAGCCATAGGCTTCTGGGCTCTTGGCAGACCGGAAATCGCCGTGTACATTATAGCTAAAGCCTGCAGCGACAATACAACAGAAGCTGATTTACTCAGCAACTTTGCGGCCATGCTCAGTATGGGTGGTGCCCCACACAAAGCCATTCCATTGCTGGAATATTTAAATAAACTGTATCCCGATAATACCACCATTCTCAATAATCTCGGTCAGGCCTGGTTCTATTTGGGCGAAACCGATAAAGCCAATGCACAATTAAACAAAGTAGTAAAAGCTTTTGCTTATCACCCGCAGGCAAATTATACACAATGCCTTATAGAACAAAGCAAGGGCAACAAAGCCAAAGCTATTGAGAAAATGAAAACCAGTTTGGCTTACAGCTATTCATTAGATAAAATAAATATGCTGCGCAAATTGGGATATAAAGTGAAAGGCAGTGATATGCGCAAACCTTTCCGGCCCGACCCCGACCCGCTGGGGCTTCATAATCTTATTCGTCCCGATGTACCTTCTACTTATGCTGATGAATTAAGATTACAGGCAGATTGGGATGCATTTCAAAAACAGGTGAATGAAAAATCAATGCAATTGGCTAAAGAACTAATTCCTTATCAACAGGCCAATAATCAAAAAGCACTGCAGAACTATCAAAAATTCGCCAATAAGAATAAAGATGATATTTTGAAAATGAAAGCTAACCCTGCAAAAGAGTCAAATTTGTATGAAGTAAAAGCACAAAAAAACCTCGAAGAAATGGATAAAGATGGTGGCGTTGGCTTCCGTCTTAAAAAAGCCATTGCAAGGATTGACTCCATCAGAAAAGATTTCCAAGCAAAAGATGAAGCAGAAAGAAAACGCCTTGAAAAAGAAAACAGCATCATTGCTGATAAAGAAAGCGAGCTGGCCAAAAAAGGCGAAAATATTGGCTATAACAATTGCACTGTTCAGGAAAAATACAGTGAATGGGTATATAAAAATTACAATAAACCATTAGAAGAAGCTTACCTGGATTACCTGCACCAGTTGTATATAAAAATTAATGAAGAACTGTATTGGCAACAGTTTGTACAGGATGATGCCAGCTTTTCGGCCACAAAAATTGCAGCCAAAAAAGAATGGCTGGCCGCCCTTGAAAATACAAGATATATAGCTACCAATAAATATGGTGATTGTAAAATGCCAGAAAAAAAAGATTCAAGATATAAGCTAGCCGATTTTGATGATATGCATTGTGCCTTTAAAACAACGTTAGATTTTGGTGTATACAGTCAAACCTTCGAGTGTGGTAAAGCACACGTAGCTTTTGATGCCGGGAAATTATCAGGCAAATTTGACTTTAAGTTTGATGATGCCGGCAATAACCGATTTGTAAAAGGTACATTGGAGGCAACGGTAATTGATAAAGATATTTCAATTAGCAAAGGCCCTTTGCAGGCAGGCGCCTCTGTAAAAGCCGGTATGGGAGTGGAATTCACCAGCCGGGGCGTGGAGGATGTATATGCAACAGGAGAGGCTAAAGTAACTGTTGGTTCCGATACGGTGAGCGACCCTGCCGGGGTGGTGAGTGATCCCAGCGTTAGTATTACTGCTTCGGGCCGTATGAGTTTGATATCCGGCAATATGACCGGCGCTATTTCAGGGTTTGGAAAATAAAAACGAATGCACAATCTTAAATAATCCCTCAAATGAAACGTATACTAATTTTCAATCTAACTGTTGCTTTGGTATTGGCACAACAGCTTGTTGCGCAAACCTGCAAAACAACTGCAGAATTAGATGCTTTCCCCGGAAAGTATCTTACGGCAGCACAATATCCCTGGCCAGCCGTAAGAGCAGAATACTTTATGAATATGGCAACAGCAGCCGACAAGGCCATGGCCAAACAAATATTGGGACAAATAGAAAAGACGGAGCAGCAAAGTCATGCCGGCTTTTCCCTTAGCGGTGGTAATTGGGAAAATTATTATTCAACAAAAGGATATGGATATTTTGGAAACACCAAACTGGGGCAATACCGGTTTGAGTCATCCCTGCATGAGTTTTTTTGTTTGAACGGGAAACTGAAACGAAATGATGAAGCGGGTACCATCCTGCGTATTTATGTAAATGATATTCCCACCAATACCCTGGATAGATTCCTAAAACAACCATTCGGCAGCAGTATCGGCGAGTATGATTTTGGCTTTCAATACCTGGACTGGAAAAATCATAAACCGGCAGATGTAAATGCACAGTTAATTGATTTGTTTACCTATTTATCCTGTAACAATGAGCCACTCCTTAAAGCTATCAATTCGGGCGAAGGTTATTTCCAGGACGTTCCGGAAAAAGACATCAAACCCAATAACCGCAGTAGTTTTATTTATCGCTATTGGTTTATAAAGAAAAAAAACTTACCTGTATTGCTGCCTGTAAGCCGAAGAGAATATTTAGAAAGCCTGCTGGAGTATTATGAAAGAGAAAAACTATATTTTCCCAAACTGATTGCACAGCTAAATGAAGAACACAGTAACAGCATAAAGCAGTATAGTAGCTGGGAAGCAGATGTGGCGGATAAAATTGCGGTGGTAAAAAAAGCATTAAACGATCATGATAATGACTGGCTATCCGCCCAGGCAGTCATCAACCGTACGGAAGATGCGGCACAAACGTATAAAGCCAACCTGAAGGAAAGAACCAATTACAACCGTTTCTGGAAGTTTTATGACAACAGCAATAAAACACAGTTACTTTATAAATATAATCCCGGATATTTTAAAACTATAACAAAGGGAGCGGCTAAGCCGCAGCTGATAACAGTTGCTTTCCGGTATGTAACGATACCCTCTTCACTCAGAATTATGAACAATTTCACCGAACATTTTGATTTTGATGCGGTGAGAGTTTTAATGGAGTAATCTTCTAAAATCATCTTTTTTGATGATTGCCAGGACGATCATGCTGAAATAATTTTATGCTGAAAATACAATGCAAATGAAGTTGTCAAAATGTATCCTGCTGATTAAATTTTTATTGATGGTAACCTATTCAGGTTTTGCCCAAAAGCAATCTTTTGATGTTGTTTCTTATTCTACACCCAAAGGCTGGCAGCAACAGCAAAACGAAGGCGGTGTGCAATTATCGGTAGCTGATAAAAAAACAGGCGGCTATGCCATTGTCATTATTACAAAATCAACAGCGTCTGAAGCAGGTGCCAATGAAAATTTTAATACTGACTGGACAAGGCTTGTAAAAGCAACTGTACAGGTAAATGCAGAACCCGCCATGCAGGATCCAACAACTGAAAATGGTTGGGATATTGTATCTGGCAATGCTAATTATACTGACGGGAGCAATAAGGGATTAGCTACTTTATTAACGGCTACCGGTGGCGGGCAAATGGTTAGTGTGGTATTAATGACCAATACACAGCAATACCAAAAAGAATTGCTTTCGTTTATTAATTCGCTGGAGCTGGTAAAAGCAACACCGGCTGCAACTGGTAATAAAACATCTGCCGGCACCAATAAAGGAAAGGGCTCTTCTGTTGCAGGTCTGTGGACTAACTATGTTTTAGAAACAACCGGATATAGTATTAACGGAATGCCCCAATACACAGCTGGTTACTTACGAAAAGAATATCATTTTTATCCTGACGGAACCTATCTGTTCCGGAATAAGCAATGGCTTGTCAAGGCTCCTGATATTTTTTTCCAATATGAAACAGGAACATATACAGTGAGTGGTAATCAACTAACACTTACTCCCGGCAAGGGCAAAGGTGGATTCTGGAAAAAAACAAACAGCTCTAAAGAATGGGGAAGCCTGATAAAATATTCTGAATCTAAATTGGAAACCACAACCTATACTTTTGAGATAATTATTGATCCCACTTACGGCAATTCTATTGTTCTAAAATCAACAAAGCCAACCGTAAGAGACGGCGGGCAATTTAATGCAACTGGCGATCCTTATGAATTTCACTACAGCCGGAAATCAGAATCGCTTATTGATAACCCACCCGGTTTAAAAACAGGAGTTGAAAATAAGTCCGCTTCTTTAACAACTTCTCAGAGCACAGTTACCGGCAACACAGTGCAGGATGAAAACAATAACAGTTCCAGTTCAAACAATTCAAATACCAACCAGCTTCCCGGTATCTGGGGTCAATATATAAGTGAATCCAATACCGCCGGCTACGACTGGCGGGAATATTATTTCAATATTGATGGGAGCTATCAGTTTCTTCAGAAAAATATCAGCTACCTGTACCAGAACGAAATTGTTTTTGCCTACGAAAAAGGAACCTATAAATTGAATGGCAATCAACTAACCATATCTCCGCAAAGCGGTACCGTTGAAAGCTGGAGTAAAGCGGGTAATGATAAGGCGGGCAAACTGCTCAAAACAGAAAAAAGAACATTGGAGAATGTGACGTACACGATAGACTTTCATTATTTCTCCGGTATAAAAGAAACCAATTTGGTGCTGCAGTATAACAAGCAAACGGTGAGAGACGGGGCATGGAGTTCCAATAACAGTTTTAAAAATTCATGGTTGTACAAGCGGCCGTTTAATCCGGATAAACCCTCTATTGAATTGCCTGCAGGTACAAAAATTGATTTCAACTATAAACCAGCTACTGCCGGTACTACAGCAAAAAAAAATAATGAACCAACCACTACCGTTGCTTCGCCCCTTACTGGAAAAATCTTGGAAGGCACCACTACCGAAAAATTTCCGAATGCAGGCGGTACCAGCTACAACACCGGAGGATTTACCACCAATCAATATTAATTCAATACTGACGGAACCTATCGTTTTGCTAGCGTAATCACATCTCATTATACCGTAACAAAATCACTGCAATATGAAACAGGAACCTATACCTTAAGCAGCAATCAGCTCACCGTCACTCCCGCAAAAGGATACAATGAAGAATGGAGTAAGATTGGGAAAACATCCAACAGCAACAGTGATGTTACCAACCGTGCCATCAATGAAACCTGGGGGAAAAAGTTAAAAACCAGCAGCAGAAAATTAGAACAGGTTACGTATACGTTCAGCATCGGTAAAAATGGTGAACGCACTGCGCTGATGCTCCAATACGGTAATGGTCATACTGAAAGAGAAGGCAATGGCAACCAAACCTACCTGAATGAAACCCCTCCCGAAAATTCAGTCACACTTCTGGAATGAATGAAGTTGTAATTATAGCAATTACCAGACGAACGGTAATTACTTTCCTATACAAAACTTACTGAAAATATAATCCAGTTTGTCTTCATTGCTTATTTCGCCGGTGATTTCACCGAGGAAGTAGAGGCAGCGGCGAAGGTCGAGAGAGATGAGATCGCCGGGGATGCCGGTGTCCAGGGCGAGCTGTACATCTGCGAGGGATTGCTGCAATTGGGTAAGGGCCTC